>JBHLMB010000231.1:0-1197 GCA_048938565.1 Promethearchaeota archaeon
ATATAACAATAGTTGATAATATTGTTAGAGCTCTTCCGAAAATGATTGAAGTCGCAGGTGTATTAGTTAATCTAAGCAAGGAAGAGCTTAAAAATATTATAGATGATTATGATAACAAGAAAAATATTCAAGATTCTCTCGAATTGATAAAAAAATACATTGAAAGCCAAAAAAAAGACGCTTTTAGCATATTAAAATAGGTGTTAATCATCGAACGAAAAAGACTGAAGATTGGATTGGTACGGTGTTATTTTGGAAGAGGCAAGGGAAAAACAACGGCAGCCTAGGGACAGGGCTTTCGTGCTGCTGGACACGGATTTAAGGTATATATGATTCAATTTATGAAGGGTAGTAGCACTTATGGGGAAGTGAAAGCAATCAAAATGAATCCTTATTTTGAACTCAAGCAATTTGGTACTCCCGAATTAGTAAAAACTCCTGCAGACATCGATTTATACGAAGGAAAAAAAGCGCTCGAACACGCAAGTAAGATAGTATCTAGTGATGAGTATGATGTTGTAATTCTTGATGAAATTGGAGTAGCTGTAGAGATGGGTGTAGCTAAGGTTGACGATGTTATAAAAATAATTGAATTAAAACCCAAATTAGTTGAATTAATCCTCACTGGAGGAAAAGAAATAGATTCGAGAATAATCGAAAGAGTTGATCTCTTGACCGAAATGAAGATGGTCAAGCACTACTACTCCTCTCAGGGAATTAATGCCCGATATGGAATTGAGTATTAAGCAAACTCAAATTTTTTTATAGAATAGTTGTGCTCGTTTAGATTGAAATAATACAATCAAAAAGATATCATCAAGTATGTTGCTTAAATCATTTAGATTATAAAGAATTAAGAGTTCTCTTATTTATCAAGTCGAAATTCCTCGCCATTTTGGATTATTCTCGAATTTTTTAAGAGATAATCGAGCATGTATTTATAATTGCTCTTAAAATTGTCCTTAGCTAGCTCGATCTTAAAGGATAGGGATCCTTCGTCAATAATTCGAATCCAATGGATTCTTTCAAAAAATCTAAGAATGTTTAGGAGAAAATCTTCTGCAATATCGTATTTATTCAAATCATTTTCAACTTTTTCAATCCATCTACTAAAAGTGTTCTTATTTTTGAAGTTTATGCTTACATCGCCATCATCTGCTAATTTCATCCAGAAATAATAATCTTTATCTTTAATAA
>JBHLMB010000231.1:1207-5189 GCA_048938565.1 Promethearchaeota archaeon
TATGAGATAATCCAAATTTTCATGCATTAAATTTTTTCTTTCCTGTAACATGATATTATCGTTGAACAATAAATCTGTAGATACTAAATCAAACCGAATGTAAAAATCATGGTTTGAATAAATACAATCCGTGATTTTTCCGCCTATCATTCCAATTACCATCGCATCTGATTTACACGCTTCGTAATGAACATTTTTTTGTTTCCCCTTGAATTCGAATACTGCTTTGTTGATAACATCATTTTTTACCTTGAAAAACTCTAAATTAAGATAATCTGTAATTGATTTCGAATGAATTTTATTCATTGCTTGATTGAATTTCTTTTCAATTATCTCAAATAGATCAGCATTTTTATCCTGATTTTTCGTGTAGTAATCTCTCAAGGCGATTAGATATCGCATCATGTTATCCAGATTAAATCCCGTATATCTGTGTGTTTCGATTGATGAATTATATCGTGGAATTACTACATTAGTTTCAAGATCCTTCCAATATAGTTCTACATCTCTATTAATAAGTTCGCTTAAATCTTCAAGGGATTTTCCCTTTTCAAAAATTTCAAGCACTTTTTCTATGATTTCACAATAAAAAGTTGATATGCTTTTATAACGCTCATCATCGGGAAACTCTTTTTCTTTGCATTTACATATCTCTTTATCCAATCCTTTAAAGCAGGTGAGATAGAGATAGTTTGAGTAGTGATTTTCTTATTAGACATGTATTTTTTAGGTGACATATAAATCAATTTATTTCTTCTTAGGTTTTAAACGATAGCACATTAGAAAAGAATCAACTCATATAAATAAATTGCCTTTATTCCTAAAAATAAAAGGTCATTTTCTCCAAATAGAAATTCACGCGATAATGTTTCATGTCATATCTTTAACAATCAATCTATAAACAGATATATGAAAACTGAATCCTATTATAATTATTTATATACCATTATTAATACTAATTTTATTAGATCTTTATCATAAGATAATAATCCGGGGTGTGACTTATTAAATAAGGGCGAAAAAGTCACTACCCTACTTTTTTTTTAAAAACAGATAAAAACATATAACCTTTTTTTGTTCGTTCTAATGATAAAAAAATGACTAAAATTGTTTTCAATATTTATATTTATATTTTCTCGTTGTTTATGTGATAAAATTCGATAAAAGATCGAATTAATTATACTCATTTTTTAAGGTTGAATTTGAAATGTTATTACAAGGAGAAAATAATACCGCAATAATGGCTGCAGCGCTAGTTCCAATAGTATTTTTTATCATTTATTTAATATTACTATTCGCGTTTAAAATAAAATTGAAACATTTAGAGTTTAAAATACTGACGATAATGATAATAGGTTATATTTATGTTCTTCCAGTAGATATATTGGCAGTCACTTTCTTTTCCTTAGAAGATCCCTCATCGATTCCGGTAATAATATTTTGTACGACGACCATGCTTTCATTGATAACTTTCTCGTTTTATTATGTCATTAGGATTATTAAGAGATTCTCGAGCTTAGCAGGTGAAGTATCGGTAATGGCAACCGAATTGGCCTCGAGCTCGGAAGAGGTAAGTTCTGCTTCCGAGGAGATCAGTGCAACTGTCACGAACATTCTTGAAAACGGAAGGCAAATGAAGGCATCATCGAATGATTTAATAAAAATCTTGGAACTTACGACAAGAATTGCTGACCAGACGCACTTGCTTGCCATCAATGCCACCATAGAAGCGAGTAGGGCGGGAGAGCACGGAAGGGTATTTGCGGCCGTAGCGGACGAGGTGAGAAAGCTGGCAATGGAGTCAAGAGAAACGATTTCAGAAAGTAGCGAAAAAATAAGCCAAATAATTACACAAATAGTAGATCAATTCGAAGCGCTTATGGCAATAACGGCTTCCACGGAAGAGCAATCCAGCACGATGGAAGAAGTCTCTACCACTGCGAACAAATTAGATTCATTAGCCATTACACTCAGCGGAAAGTTTAAAAAAGAAAAATAATATACCGCATCAAACTGAAGTTAACAAGTACTCGCGCAACATTAGCCTCAAGAAAGCGCGGAATATCTTGCAAGACTGCCTTGATGAGCAATTATTAGAAGCTTTAAGGGATGGGGTTATTTCTACCAAGGTGAGTGTCCTCATTGACTTTATAGAACATCCATATTACGGTAAGAGAGACGATAGAATGATAAAAAGGACAAATCGGCAGAAGGGCACGAAAAAGATGCGTCATTACCTCGGCTTTTCGCTCCTTTCTCGGGAGACCCAGCTATACGCAGGATTGGAACATGTGGCAACAGGGCAATCTAAAATACCCGTTATCTTGAAATTCTTGGATCACTTGCTCGATTTAGGATTTGAGTTAAATTTCATCTTGATGGATCGGGAGTTCTACCAAGCCGAATTATTGGACGAGATCAAGGGAATGGGCGGCGAAGTGATCATTCCCGCAAAAAAGTACAGGAAGATAAAACAGTTTGTTTCCGATTATGTTGAGGGAAAGAGCGGGCGAGTCCGAAAATACACGTTCTCGAGCGCTAATGAGGCAAGATGTCGGTTTTTTGCGCATGTTTACCTGATAATAAAAGCAAGACGGGGGTTTACTTTTCAAGGTATCAAGCGAGATTATAGGACCGAAACAATAACCCTAAAGGACGTCCAGCACAGGTTATTCACCGTAATGACCACGGAAAAACCTAAGGGCAAGACGAGCTCCTGGGCGTCCCGCACGGCTTTATTTTACCGTCGACGATGGATGATCGAGACGGGCTTTTCCGACTTAAATCGGATTAACCTTCGATGGAAATCGAACCACGATGGCCTGCGCTGCTTGGATATGCTGGTCAGGATGCTCCTATATAATTCGTGGAAAGTAAATAAAAAAAGACTTCGAATTAAGGAAAAGGAAAGAGCGAATACGCTTATTTTGACCTTAAATCAAAAAATGGACTTGCTTAACCAAGTATTTCTTTTAAATTTCCAAAAATCATGCGGGGTGATTGGTTAAAAACGGATTTATGTCGGACATTCGATCATTGAAAATAAATAAATAATTAGATACTCGAATTAAAAAAAGAAAAAAATTGTTTATATAAATATTTTTTTAAATATCCTTAGCCTGAACGGTTTTTCTATTATTTGCTTGTGCCCGTTTTATAGCTTTATCAAGGATATCAGTAATAATATCGTTTAACGCCTTACCATCCAAGATTCCGCTTGATGTGTTGCAGCCATTCCCTTTTATATATTCCCTTACCTTGGACTTGACAAACAGAGCTTCAGCGCCAGCTTTTGGCGTTGCCTTTTTCTTTGCCATTTTTTCATTCCTCTTCCTTTTTTTTATTACTTATGTATAAAAATAAAGTGTAATATTATTAAAAAAACATTAATTATAAAATTGGTTTACCGCCTTTTTAAATCTTTTTAAATTTCGCCTCAATTTTCCATAAAGTCTTCCTATTTGCATCAAAAAAGAGAATAAATGCAACTGAAAAAATGCATATTTTCAAGCCGTTTAGCTCTTTGCCTATAATAATTACAACCAATATTCAAGAATCATTCCTTTAAACATCAAAGATAGGGTTTCTCTTCTAAATTCATCAAAAACGCTTTAATTAAGGCAATTACTAACTAAAATGGATTTTTATCAAAGATTAGCCTATTAATAGGCTAATAAAATTCAGTAAAAGCATCTATTGGTTGCCTTTCTCTATCCTTATTTCCAGACTTTTGTGAGTCATCAATTATGCCTAAAGCAATGACACCCATTAATTCATAAATTTTTGATTCTAACTTGAATATTTCATTAACTGCTTCTTTTTTGTTTAATATCTCTCCTAACCAAACACTTCCTAATCCTAGAGCGTGAGAACATAGAAGAATATTATGCATAAACGCACCAATTCCTTGAATGTCTTTTACTCTATTATATGATTTATTCAAGTCTAGAAACACGACGAAATTAATAGAAGCATTTTCTAT
>JBHLMB010000232.1:0-5189 GCA_048938565.1 Promethearchaeota archaeon
AAGTCATTGATTCAACAAGTATATTCAGGACAGGAGGGACTTTAGGTAACCTCGCGGAAAAAGGATTAGCACCAAAAAAAGGAGCTAAAAAAGCACCTCGCACTATAGAACTCCAAGCTAATGATAAAGCCACATCAGAAGAACAAGCGCAAACAGAGAAGGAAATAGATCTTAAAGAGGATCTTGACAAATGTATCGTTCACAAGGGCGTAATAAGGGGAATTAGTTATGTTTGTCCAACTTGTCACGCAAAATACTGCTTGAAATGCTTGAAAGTATTATCAGAGAAAAACGAAAAATGTTGGGTATGCAATACCGATAACTTTAAAGACGACGAGTCGTTTAAAACATTACTCTCGCTTCCAGACGATACAAACAAGGAATGATTGACTAGAACCTTCACATACCAATATTAATCAATATAACCATTTTTTATTTAAAACTTAATTAAAATAACGATACAATATTTAAGGAAAAAGTCATTGAACTTTAGAATCGAATTTCGCACTTGTCGCTATCACAATATTTTTCCCCTATTACGCGATCTCTCGTTTCATTTAAATTCAGGGGTTTAATATCTCGTACCATTTCTTCGTAGCGCTCCTTAGAGATTTCCTCGTAGGGAGCTTGCTTATACCCATGTTCGGTGATTGGTAGGAAACTAACGCTCTTTAGTTTATCCTCGTAGCATTCAAGCACGTGCTTAATTTGACTTGCCTCGTTCTGATTAAAAGTAATAGTTATCGATACTTGGTTGTCGCTCCAGTATTTTTGGTAAGCGGCTGCGTTTTCTGCTTGCTCCCAAATAGAGACATCGTTTTTTGACCTGTCGAAATATTTTTCATGTACGGGAAATTCAACTACAAGCGAGTTTTTCGAGTATAAATCATCTTCGATGTGATATCCCGCATTTCTCACTACATTAATCAAGTCAGAATTCTTTGAAATTCGAATTCTCCTAATGTAAAACTCCGAATGAGGGTAATGAATTCCGGGAGGAACACCGGGGAGCAGGCTAATGGTACCACTAGGTTTAACCGTCGTCATTTTAATGGATTTTGGAACACATAACCAATCAGAATATTGCTCGTCTAATTTTTGGAGGTAATCGTACACCTTGTCGCACCACTCCAAGATTTTCGTCCTTCCGTGTTTTACAAACGCTTCTATGATTCCAGTTTGAGAAATACCCATTCTCCTATTTTTTAACATAACAGCATTGGTTTCCTTCCAATGAGTATTTACTAAGGTAACGGATTTGGCGTATAAATAAGCGAACTTCAATGTTTCTTGAAACTCTTCTAATGAATCGTGATGAGAAGGAAATGTTTCAACCAGACAGCATAATTCGAAGCTTTCGAGCGATTGTTCCCCACATGGGTTTACTCCCGCAACCTTTTTATCTTTATGATCGGGTGTATCGCCCATTCGAGAATATGCTTGCGCATTTTCAAGCCATAAAATCCCGGGTTCACCGTTCACGGCAATTTGATCAGCAATGAAGGAATAGTCCATTCCTTTCTTGGCGAACACGCTGTTATTACTTGCCCATCTGTGCGAATAAAGCGCTTCTTGATCTTGCTTTGCAGTAACGAAATCAAAATCTACGGGATCTCCAAGCGCGATCTCTGCGCTATTATGAACTAAAAACCCTTCACTAACAAATTCGTGATTATCTTCTACTTCAATATCGTATGTATGATGCTTTCCAGCAGATTTTATATCAATGATTTCAATTGGTATCCAGTTCGGATTTACAAGATCTTTCTCGATTAGAGTATCAAAATTAGCATCCCTATATTGAGGCACTTTTTTTAGCATTAAATTACCATATTCTGTCATAGTACATATCTCTCCAATTTGAGATGTTTTTGAGGATCTGATCAAACCGCTTGCCGTAATATTAAAAGAAATATCACCCTTTTTCTTTGCGTCAATAATCACTTGATAAGGAAGAGAAAGACCATTTTTCTTATTGTTTCTTAATTCGACTTTCCATCGTGCAGAATAATACTCAATAAATTTCTTTGCATATTGCTGAGATTGAATACCTCTGATTTTTAACGAATGACTACCTTCATATAATTTATTTCTTCCTTTAATTCTTCTCTTTTCCTTTAAATGTAGGGTAGTTGATATACCTAGAGAAAGAGCAATTTTTTGGATTTTTTTTAAAAAATTTGGGTATTTTGAATATATTAGATCATTTGTTGTACCACCATCTGCATCTGCTAATCCTGCTAAAAATGCACCACGAATTTCCGCAGTTCCTTTCCATATAAAATCTGGAATTATTTGTTCCTTTTTTGGTTTTTTAATTGCTTGGAGTTCAGAAGCGAATTTTTTATCAAATACTTTAATTCGTCCAATATTCCCATCTGTTCTATGTTTTGGATTAAATCCTAGATTTTTCAATATTGATGTACATTTTTTTCCAAGAGGACCAAGTAATCTCTTTTTTGTCATTGTAAAAGTAACTTCACCACCATAGTCTTTTCGGATATAAGCATTACCATCTCCAATATAAAAAACTATTAACCATGCAAACTCATCCGATATATATTCAATTCCTTTTAAATGAGCAATTGAAATTAATCTATCTGTTCCATCCAACTCATCTGCATTTTTCCAAACAAACTATTTTAAACTTTTATATACCGCAATTCGATGATTAGGGGTACATATTAATGAACCCATAGATGTTACAATTTCTGTAGTATCTTGAATTCCTTGATCAAAAATATTTACAACCTTTCTATAGTTTCCATCTGAAGTAAGAACTAAATCTCCAACATCTATATTTTTCAATTTTATCATACCACAACTGGTCGATATTCTTGCGTCCCCATCAATACATCGTCTCACGTTACCAGCAACAACGCATTTTCCAATGTGGTTCATGATATCAACGATGTCTAGAGATGTTATGGGTTTCCCTACGCTCTCTCGTAGTATTTTTTGAACATCGGCAAGCATTTCTTTTAGGGGTTTTGGTCCCGATGCCACGCCTCCAAATCCCCTGATTGGTTCGCCTTTCGGCCGAATGAGAGAATAGTCAAATGAAGGAAGTTGTTTCCCCAAGAAGTAGGCGTGTAGCACTAACCTGAGGGCTTCAACCCATCCTTCCCGACTATCTGGAATTGTAAAATTAAAAGTTCCGCTTGCAGGTTCCTTAATGTTTATTTTACCTGCACCCTTCACATCAAAACCCACACCAACACCTAACATTAAGGCGTCCATTACGAATTCAAAGGCCTTAGAATGTTTGAGGTGAATGTCCGCTGTCGACGCAAATCCACAATTATTTAAAGCCATTGAACCATGTCGAGCAATGAATTCCGTACCCATCATCCACATTCCCCTTCCAGGAGGGCTCATCTTGAAGTTCCAAATTTTTTCGAACATTTTCTGGGCTGAACGCTGAGCCTTCGAGTCAGACCAAGGAAGGGATAGCTTCATGCAATGTTCTTTTTGAATAGAATAACACCCTTCAACAACCCTCTTTACCGTTTCCCAAAATTCTTCCTTGCGATTTTCGTTTTCTACGATTCTTGCATAGGTTCTCTTGTATGTAATGTACCCTAAAGGCCCCCATTTTGGTTGTTTACCCTTGTAAAGATCAAGAAAATTATCGTCCAACTTGAAATTGATATCTTCCAAATTGATAGCTCGAGCAAATAAATTACGATATTTGATCATTCCTCTTTGAGTAAGCTCTAAGCAAACTAATTCGCGCATGTAATTCGTAGTTATCTGTTTAACGCCCAGACCAATAATGGTTCGTATGACGTCCTCCGTAATGCTTTCAGCTATATTCATATCCAAGCCAGTTTCCTTGTTTAAAACTAATGCTATATTAAGCTCATCAAATGGTTTTTTTTCTCCCTTAGAATTGACAACAACGGGATACAAGTCTTTGATGAAGGATAGTGATTTTTCTTCCATTTTTAACCCCTATATTCGATCGGTATGTGATTAAAGGTAATTTGAACTAGAAGGTATTGAATATTGTCTTTATTTTCCAATACCTGAAAAGGTATAAATCGTCTTTTAATATAAACATTCCTGAGCGCTACTAATAACCAATTAATAAAATTGCGCATTGTTTTCCGTCTTGCGATGTTGTAATTTATGATGGGGGTTAACTAGTTAAAATTATTTAATATATACTCGTTAGGGTGCCCTGCTTACCATTTTTTTTTGTCGATATTCAATGAAATAATATAGTTTTTTAATTACTAAAAACCCAAGAGAAGCATTATTTTCTAATTTTTTAAACCACATTGTTTTTAAAATTTAGATTTTTTTTTCTAATTGACGCATAGAAAATAATAAATTAGTATATCAACATTTTGGTAACTCACGAGATAAACATTGATAAAGACAAGATAAATAAAATAAACAACTGGGATATTGAGGAAAAATGAGTGTACCAGCAAGCTTAAAAATCGGACCCTTCACATCATTAGTGTTGGCAAGAAAGAGATACATTGCGTGTTATGTGTTTCTCATTTGGATAAGCATGTTGGCTGTTCTTGTTGAATTTTACCTGTATTGGAAGATTGTTTTCCAAATTTTTTCTGAGATTTATTTCTTCATATTTCTCATCCCCATAGCTTTAATTATATACTTAACATTTGTATCAACATCTCTTGTTTTTGCAAAAGTTCTATTAGCGTTAATGAACGCAATTCATAAACCTAGGGAAGGTATATTTACCAGAGATTCTTCTGACAAGGATTATCGCTATTGGAGCCTGAGAAATACAATAAAGAAATGGCCCGCGTGGATCGCACATAGGTTTCCTCTACCATTTTTAGATAATCTGTGTTTTAAAATGTTTGGTGTAAAAACTAGCTATAAAAAATCTTTATTTGAAGGATGGGTTGATTGCGAATTTGTAGAGTTTGGTAAAAATGTGATATTGGGACAAGCAAGCTTAGTTCAGTCTTCTCTAATAGTTCGAAACCTGCTAATCGTCAAAAAAACCGTGATAGAAGATAATATGAGGATAGGGGCGCATGCCGTTGTAATACCTGGTACATGCATTAAGAAAAATTGTATTCTTGCGGTAAATTCAGTAACGACCGTCGAACAAGTTTTAGAGGAGGGGGGGTATATTTAGGCGCTCCAGCCGTAAAATATAAAAAAAATCGATTTTTTGAAGATAATATTGAAGAAAAAATTAC
>JBHLMB010000233.1:0-5179 GCA_048938565.1 Promethearchaeota archaeon
CTGATAAAATAACAGAATTATTCAATATTAGCTATCTTACGAGTAGCTAATCTTAATTTCTTTTACAACAAATTTCTTTTTAACAACAAGCACTGTCTTTTTCAATATGTAAAATAAAAATTGAAATCACTTTTATTCTAAAGACAATTTCTTATTACAAAGATTTAATAAAAGTATAGATTATACTAATGAAATTCATAGAATATGCCAAAGAATATGTCCCTAAGATAAATGAAGAGATAAAATCTGTTTTTGACAAGAGATTAGATAAAGTGAATAACAGGTTTTTAAAAGATTATTATAACGAATTAAGTGATTATTTTCTCTCTGGTGGAAAGCGAATTCGGCCATTAACATGTATAGCTGCATATAATGCTTTTTGTAAAACCGATCCTGAAAATATATCGAAAGCAAGTATAGGTACAGAATTTCTACACAATGCCTCTTTAATTCACGATGATATCATTGATAAGGATGATTACAGGAGGGGAAAACCTTCGTTTCATTATAGATTTCGCAAATATCACGCTAAATATGATTTAAAAAAAATGGTAGCTGAAGACTATGGAAACGATATGGGAATATTAGGTGGTGATTCTTCGTACTTTTTTGGACTAGGAGCATATAATTCCAACGGTTTTGAGGATGATTTAAATTTCCAAGCAATTCAGTATTACGAGCAGGCTTTTCATGAGGTTTGCGATGGGGTTCTTATCGAAATTGATATGGTGAATAAAGCCAATCTAACAATGGACGACTATATTGAAATGATTTCATTAAAAACTGGAGCACTCATCGAAAAGTCGATCATCATTGGAGCAAATTATGCCGGAGTCGATAAGAATAAAAAGAAACTACTATCAACATATGGAAAGAATTTAGGCATAATTTTTCAAATTATCGACGACATTTTAGGAACATTTGGGGATGAAAAAGTTACTGGAAAACCAACAGATGGAGATATTCGTGAAGGAAAGAAAACAGCATTATTAATTACCGCCTTAGATGCATTTTCAGGAGAGAGTAAGGATAAGCTGATTGAATTATCAGAAAAACAAGATATTACTGACGAGGAGGTCATAGTAGTTAGGGAGCTTTTCAAAGAAGCGGATGCCGTAGAGTCTGCCAAGGATTTAGCAACACTATATTATGAGGAAGCAAAAAATGCATTAGAAGATTTGAAATCAACTATGAGGGAGTCAGAAATTGAATTTTTTGAGAACTTATTAAAGTTTGTTCTAGAAAGAAATTTCTAAAATAATAGCTATATTTCTCATATTAGTAACAATTGAAAATAGAAGGTCATATTATTGATATTAATTGCGATCACTGGAGCAACGGGCTTCGAAATAGCAACAAAAATATTAGAAATTCTCAAGAATTTAAAGATAAAAACCGAGTTAATAATATCTAATGCGGCAAAAATAGTATTTAAGAACGAAATTGGGAGGGATATAACTGAGGTTTACGATTTGGTTTCGAATTATTACGATATAGACGATATCGCTGCAGCTCCTGCAAGTGGATCTTACAAGATTGATACTATGATAATAGTTCCTTGTACGATGAAAACACTTTCAGCAATAGCAAATGGTTTTGCAAGCAACCTGATTACGAGAGCTGCTGATGTGATGATAAAGGAAAGAAGAAGGCTAGTCTTAGTAACAAGAGAAAGCCCTCTTAATGCGATCCACCTTGAGAACATGTTGAAATTAGCTCGTCTCGGAGTGGTCATTGCCCCACCTGTGCCATCTTATTACATCCAACCCCATTCTGTTAATGATCTTACAACACATTTGGCAGGAAGAATCCTCGATCAAGTAGGGATCGACAGCGGTATAAAAAGATGGGGTGCTGATTAAAATTTATTTTGGTTTGATTAACTTATCAAGCGTAATCTTATTATAAATTCTTTTAGTATATTGACATTGTGGATTAGAGCATCTCATTCCTGACGGTTCTATATCGGGTGCAAATTCTAGGAGGTGAGTGCAACGAGGGCATCTTATTTCTGGTTTAGAAATAAAGATTCCAAGCTTCTTTGCTTGATTCGTTTCAATTGTTACCTCCAATTCACCTAAATGGCTCCAACCTAAACTCTTTACTAAACTTGTTGGTATGATGATCATTTCTGATTCTTCATCTTCGTCATCGTAAAAAAAAGTCTTATATCTCTTGCTTTCCATTTACATTCCTCTATAGTATTATTCTAATAAATTAATATCAGCTAGAAAATTTAAAGATTTCAATCTTTTAATTAATAACGATATATGAATTTCTAAGTAGAATCGTTCTAAAGATATAACTTTGTAAACTTTCTTTGTTTATTCTAAATTATTTACAAAAGACAAATAAAATGCTAAAAATCGTTATAGTCCTATACTTTTTGAGTCAAATACTCCTTTCTAAAAGGTTTTTTTTTCGGCTTTTTTATCAATTCCAAAACTTTTTATACCCTTTTTTTTATAATATTATAAAAATCTTTAGGCAAATTAAAATGGCGAAATTTCCAATAGAATTAGAGGTTGTGATCATTCCATTGGTCTTTGTAATGATTGCTATATATTTTATAAAGAGATTTAAACTAGATCGAAAAGCCGTTGCATTTCGGGTTGTTATATGGAATGCAATCGGGTATCCAATCATTATATTTATGACAATTTTAGTTCTTGAAGGATTTCATTCCGACCTTGTACCCACATTAATCATATATCCTCCTGGGGTAATTTTTATGAGTGTAGTTTTTAATTTTACCGTAAAAACAATCATCACACAAGAAAGAACTATAAAACAACAATCAACTAAACTCCTAAAGGTCTTGGAAACGGGTGCTGATGCTTCTGTTAATGTATCTAATATTGCAACAGAACTCGCAGCAAGCGCATCAGAAATAAACGCTGCAGTAGAAGAAATAGCAAATACAACGCAAAGTGTATCGAAACAAGCTCATGATCAAGTGGATTCTTTAATAAGAGTTCAGGAAAAAGCAAGTGATATTAGAACCCAAACGAAGAATGTAGTAGCATTCAGCAAGGATATCGAGAAAATAATGAAATTACTTACTAATATTTCTGAACAGACGAGCTTACTGGCTTTAAATGCAAGCATTGAAGCAGGAAGAGCTGGAGAACACGGAAGAGGTTTTTCAGTAGTTGCTGATGAAGTCAGGAAATTATCCGTAGAATCGAAGAACTCTATTAACAACACGGCAGTTCAAGTAGAAAAGATATTAAATCTCATAAACTCGACTAGTGTGCTAATAGATGAAATTTTTGCGGAAATTAATCATTCGACCGAAGGAGAAAAAGAAACCGCTTCTGCTATGGAAAGCATCTCCGCGTCAACTGAAGAACAGACGTCTTCTATGCAAGAAATAGCTGCAACAGCTTCAAAGCTAGGAACTCTAGCAGAAGAACTTAAAACCAATTTAACTATCAAATTATACAAACAATAATCTTTTTTTTCAATTATTTTTCAAGGACATAGATTTATATTAAACCTTTAATAAGTATTTCAGAGGACCTATATTTCTGCCATAAAGAAAGGAAATTTTTTAAATTTTCATCTGATTTGAATATCCTATCCCTCATTTCTCTTTTTAGCTTTAATACTTTTAGAAATTTCTTAGATAGATTTTGCCTGTATGTATTCCCTATCTCAGTAAGTTTTCCTTTGTTTTCGCAAGTAATTATTGATTCCAATGCAATTTTACCAGACATCATGGCGTACGGAATACCTTTTCCGCTAATGGGATCTACTAATCCTCCAGCATCGCCCACGGCAAATACATTGCTTTCGTAAAGCTTTGGTCTTAATCCTACGGGGATTAGGTGCGGCTTATAAATAGTTTTATGAGATTTTGACAATGCTTTTCTGACAAAAGATAGTGAAAGAAATTTATTGAATTCCTCACGTGAGTTCTTAATTAGATTTATTTGATTACCCCAACCAACTGTGATCGTGTCTTCCTTTGGAAAAAGCCAAGCATACCCTACAGGAATGAGATTTTTACCCCAAAAAAGGTGAACACTTTCCTTTCCAAGATTATCATTAATTAGAAATTTTGAAGATTTCATTTCATGTGTTATCGTTAATATTAGATCTGAAGGTTTAAAATAAGGCCAACTTAACAATTTTAAAGTAGTTGACGCTGCTCCGTCTGCGGCGATCAGGTATTTCGCTTGAAATCTTGAATTTTTTGTTATAATGTCAAATTTACCCTCCTTTCTTTTGAGCTGGACTAATTGCTCATTTTCTTTAACAATTGCTCCATTATCACTTGCAATGTCTAATAAGTGCTTGTCAAAAATACTGCGCCAAACTACTGCTCCTTTACCTTTTTTTGAGTAGTGCTCACCATCAATGTGATGAAGTTCTAATGTTTCAATAATCCGTGCTATCTTTTCTTGAGGATAGTTAATGTCTTCTATTAATTTCCAAGCAACTGCTCCCCCACAAGCTTTATACCGTCCATTACTCCCTATTTTCTCCTTATCGATGATGCAAGTAGAATATCCGTTTTCAGCAGCCGTTTTTGCTGCTATAGTACCTCCTGGACCTGTACCTACTATTAATATATCAAAGAGTGGTTTGCTATCAGGCATTTTGTCATATTAAATGATTTATGAGCTGTAAAAGAGTATTATTGATAAATATGTTTCAACCATGATATTTTGTAAAAGGTAGTAAAAATAATAAAAATTATCAAATTGATTTTTGTGGTTTATTCATAAAAGTTAATATAACATTCCCTCCTTTATGATTCCAAATTTAGTTATAGACCATTAAAAAATCCCTTTACTTTTTCGTCAGTATTGTCCTTGATTAAATTATCAAGGTTGATGGCAAAAGATTCAAACAAATAATTTTTGGCCTCACTTTCCTCGTACATGTGCCCCATAAAGGTGTTGATGAATAAATTCTTGATTTTTTCTAATAACTGAAACATTTTTTTTTTTTTGGCAGTCGCTTCCGCCTTGATTACAAAAGAAATCTCTGTTATTTTATCCTTTGTGAAGAAAAGTTTCGAAGAGCCTAATTGTGCTTCTTTCATTTCTTCCTGTCCAAGCTCTTGAGCTAAAGATTGAAACGCTCCTACAAAGCCAGAAAGCAAATTACGGTCGTCTTTTTCCATTGTTTGGAGGGAATCACCACCAGAAAATATGAACTTTCCTGATTT
>JBHLMB010000234.1:0-5167 GCA_048938565.1 Promethearchaeota archaeon
CCTTTTTTTTAAATTTTTTATCAATAATATCCTAGAAATAGATTGAAACCAGTTGCCTTTAGAGTATTAAGATCAATATTACTCTACCCAGTAACTGACTAGAAATAGATTGAGACTAATTATCTTCAGAGTTCTAAAATCAACACACTCTAACTCATAATTAGCTAGAAATAGATTGAAAATTCTTGAAAAAATTCCACTCTTCTTTATAACATCTATCTTTCCGATTTTTAACATGAAATATAACAATAATAAGCCATGAATGACTTGATATAGATTATCGTTAAATATTACTTCACGATACCTTCCCGTAAAAAACTAAAAGAGCGACATTTACAATGAACAGGAACGTTAATCCGTACGCTTCACGATTTTGGACGAGAAATTACGATAGAGGCATCCCTTCTGCGATAGAGGATCCTGAAATTCTGAAACCTTGAGATTTATTATCAGAAAGTAATTTAATATTCGAATATATATGATTTTATATTTCTGATAGTTAAATCTTAAAGATCTATTAATGTTATGAATTACATTTTTTGTTATTTCACTTTTACTTTATTGTAGAAAATTGTACCTTGTGAATTTATATTTCTAGCTTTGAGTTTATTCATCAATATAAATTAAAATTTAACTTTAATTTATTCAGAAAGAGGGTGAAAAAATGAAAAAAATGAAAATCCATAATTTAAAAAAAATAGGAATTATTATCACTGCTATTTTTTGTATTTTATGCTTAAATAGCTTTTTCGATAACAGCGTTTTATTTGCAATTGAAAACGATCAGATTAAAAGCAGTAACGATGATATAAATCTCACAACCCCAGAAAACAAGACTTATATTGCTCCAATGAGCGGGTACTATCCCGCAACATATGGATTCGAAAATGATAATGCAGGAGATGATCCTGAAGATTGGGTAATAGAAACCGAAGCTGCGGGCAATATTGAAGTTATAGAAGAGCATTTTGGTCATAAAAAAGTACTTAGAATACCCGATACTAGCAATACTGATGCTACTGTTATACACCAATCGTTTAATGATGATGTTATTTCTGGAACCGTAGAATTTTGGATATGCACTAGATATAGCAAATTATTTGATGCTGATATACATCCCACTAATATACAAATTGGAGATGAGAAAGCAGGAAATGTATGGCAACACGCCTGTGTAATAAGATTTGGAATGAATGGTAATATAGCTGTTTTCAACGGTGATGATATAATAGATGTCTTTCCAGGTTTATTGATAAATAATTGGTATCATGTGAAAATAGAATTTGATTGCTCTGATGATTGGCACTTATGGATTAACGGAATAAAAACTGATACAAATGGTTATAACTTTAGAGGAAGTCCATCAAGCATGACTCAATTGAGGATTGGTTCAACTGGTTCTCAATCACCTATTTCCTTTATTGATGCGATTGGTTATTCGTGGGATCTGAAATATGATATTGGAGATAATTTACACGAAGGATTGTTTATAAACTATGAAACTACTTCAAGTTTAGTTTGGGAAGCCTTTTCATTAGATGGTTCTGTCAATAAAACTATTTTAGGAGATACTACTATAGCGATGCCCGATTTTGGGAGCCATACATTACAAGTATATGGATATGATTCAATAGGAACAATATTTGAATCTGAAAAAACATATTTTGAAGTTAGTCCATTGAAGTTAATCACTCCAGAAAATATTACTTACACGGAACCAATGCGAGGAAACTATCCTGGGACTTATAGTTTTGATAACGATAAAAATGGTTTAGATCCCCTGGATTGGATGGATTTAGGGGGAATATCAAATGTTGTAGAACAATTTGAAAGACATACAAAAGTTTACAAATTATATTATCCCGGAAGCGGTCCTAATCAAATCCAGGCAATGAATATGTTTAAATCCGCCCAAAATCATGGTACAATAGAATTTTGGTTAGCCGAACAATTTACAAGTTCTACCATTGAAACACATGTAGATAAAAAGGGAATTGGACAATGTTTTGGAATGAAAATTTCAAACGATAAATTTCATTTTTATGATGGCACTTGGCATAATGTTGGTAAAATGGCCGTCGATAGGGAATGGTATCATGTAAGAATTGACTTTGAAACAACAACGGGTAGTTACATGGGATTATCACAATGGACCTGGAAATTATTCATTAATAATGAGCTTTTTGGCCCTTATAATTTTAGCATTACCGCAGTTCCCAATTCTCTCCAATTTTATGCTTATTTTGGAAATATTGCTTATGTTGATGCGATTGGCTATTCATGGGATCCTTACTATAATATTGGAGATAATCTACATGAAGGATTATTATTGGATTTAGAACACTCGCCCTATCTTGAATGGATGGGTTACTCCTTAGATAATCTACCATGCATACCAATAAAAGGGCGTACTACTATTCCATTACCAAGTTATCAATCACATTCCATCCAAATTTTTGGAAACGATTCCCTGAGCCATAATTATCAATCAGAATTACGATATTTTGCAATAGAATATCCAATAGAATTAATAACAACAAATCCAGGGACGTGGGAAGATTTATTTGGTATCAAGCTTGATAAGTATCCAGATGGTGTATTCATTGGAGATGCAAATAATGATGGATATAATGATATTTTAGCATCAACCTATGAGATCGACAAGATCATGATAATGCTATGGAATACTTCTTCTAAATATTGGGACCCTCCTATTAACAAATCAACAGGAGATGCCCCACTGGGTCTTTTTGTTGGAGATGCGAATAATGATGGGTATAACGATGTTGTCGTGTCAAATGCATTTGGTAATAATATATCAATATTTCTATGGAATGAAAGTTCAAACAATTGGGATCCACAAATTTTAAAATCTGCTGGTATTAACCCTAGTGAAATAATTATTGGAGATGCGAATTATGATGGGTATAATGACATAATTACATTAAATTCTGCCAATGATATATCCATTATTCTATGGAATGTAAGTATAAATGATTGGAATCCACAAATTAAAAGGGATATAGGGCCATATCCCAATTCATTAGCTTTTGGCGATGTTAATAATGATGGATATGATGATATCATCACTTCAAATGGAGGAGACGATCATATACACATGTTATTATGGAATTCAACTCTAAACGATTGGTCTCATGACATGAGATATGCAAATAATCATCCTATGGCTATATCTGTTGGAGATGCGAATAATGACGGGTATAATGACATGATAGCTGCAGATTATGAAGATGATAAAGTTTCAATTTTTTTTTGGAACGATACTATATCTGATTGGAATTCTCAAATTACCAGATATGTTGGAGAGGCTCCACGGGATACATTTATAGAAGATGTGAACAATGATGGGTATAATGATATTGTTGTTTTGAACCGTGTTGATAATGATCTGTCAATATATCTGTGGAATGCAAGATATAATAGATGGCAAGATGAAATTAAAAAACCAATTGGAAAATATTCAGATACTTTATGTATTGGTGATATGAATAATGACGGATTTAATGACATCCTAATAGGATCTGATTTGAATACAGATATAGGAATTTATCTATGGAACCCTGCTCCAATGATTACTATTATTAATCCTCAAATGAACGATATTTTCGGAAATGAAGCTCCAAATTTCCTCATTAACGCAAAAGATACTGAACTTTGTACAATGTGGTACACGATAGGTACTGAGAAAACAATATTTAATGAAAATGAAACAATAAATCAAGATTTATGGGATAATTTAGATGATGGAAATATCAATATTATTTTCTATGCAAACGACACATTAGGGAGTATTGGGTCTAATACTGTTTCGATTTTAAAAGATATCAAGGATCCTGAAATCAGCATATATAAACCTTCCGAAGCACAAAAATTCGGAGTTCAGGCTCCGAATTATAATATTTCAATCCTAGAACTCAATTTAGGTTCCATGTGGTATACTATCAATGATGGTACCAATAAATATGGAATTGAGCATTCCACTGGTGTGATTAATCAAACTGCTTGGGAAATGGCTGCTTATGGTAATGTAACGATAACATTCTATGCACAAGATCTTGCTGGAAACATTGGATATGATAAAGTTGTTGTAGAAAAAGTAAAGAAAGAAAATGGGCAAACAACAATTCCTGGCTATTCTTTATTAATAATAGTTAGCATCATTGGCTTGATGATCTTTTTATATCTGAAGAGAAAAGATGGTAACTAATTTTTTTTTTAATTCCTTTCAAATTCCAAATTATTTTTTTTTATTAAAGGAATCCTGTAGACCAAGTATTTAGAAATGCAAGAAACAAGTTGAAATGAGAAAGTTCACTTTTATTTTAGAAGCTGAAGAAGAAATGAATTTTTTTGCCGACTTTTCCTGATTGTTTCTGCCCTTGGTAACTTGTCAAGCGCGCTCAAGTCTACTCGAAGACGGTAAAATATAATAAAAAATAGAGATGTTTGAATACTTTTTTCTCAAAAATTTAGAATTCATTAATCCATCAAACGGAGATTTAACGATAATTATTCAAAATTAGAAATAAAATCTTGATTTAACAAAATTTTTTTATTTTGACATTCAATTTTATCATTTTTAAGCAAAATTAAGAATCTCTCTAATAAAGGAATAGTGTACTCGTCTCGATTTGGATGTATATCAAAAATAATGATTCCTTGATTCACAGAGTATCTTTTTTCCAAAAAATCTTTATCAAATGTTATTAAAGTAAAATTCTGTGAATTAAGAAATAATATTAAATCTCCATTCTTAATACCAAATAATTTTTGATCTCTCACTGAATCTACTTGAAATACATTTTCTTTTATAGTCTTTTGTAGTTTTTTTGTGATATTTTCATCGCAAAAGAATTTATACTTCATGGGAAAGTTTTGTTTTTTCATCATGTATATCTACGATATTTCCTGCATAATTCAAACAAGCAATTATTTGTTCTCTAGATAAATGAGAATATTCTTGTTGAATCTGTTCAATTGTCCAACCTGAAGACAATAATTCCAGGATAAAACTCACTTTAATTCTAGTACCTCTAATATGTGGCTTTCCAAAACATACATCTGGTTCAATGGAAATTAATTCATTAAGGTTCATTATACTTCAAGATTTTTTTTATTCCTAATAATATGGTTTAAAAATTAACTT
>JBHLMB010000235.1:0-5160 GCA_048938565.1 Promethearchaeota archaeon
CATAACAATATACAACATTATTATCAAGAAATAAATACAGAACAAGAAACTTGATACCAAGAGTATTACTTCGACAGACGAAGAGTATGTGACGAAATATTTGTTGATCTCAAAATAGGACATTACAGGGAATATTGTCATGGATAATACAACTAACGCAAGGGCGACCTTTACCATAAACGCTTGAATTCTTAAAGAGCCACTACTTTTAGCGTATTTTTCAAGCAATTTTGCCTCGTGGGCACCAGCAGTTTGGAGTTGGGATTCAAGAAAAATTTCTTTACTCGTGTATTTTGCCAGGAAATACGTTCCAATCTCTTTTTCTGTCATTTTTTTATATCTCCTTACTAGCGTTTTTCGTGTAATAAACGCAATTTCTTTACGATATCTTCAACCGATTTATCCTGCTCTGTAAGGCGTAAGAATACTTCTTCCAGGCTCGCACCTGCCTTGTTTGCTTGTTGGTTGAGCTCTTCGATAGTCCCAATTCCAACGATCTTGCCTTTATTAATCACGCAAATTCTATCGCATAGATCTTGGGCAATTTCCATTATATGCGTCGAGAACAGCACAGAACCACCTTTTTTCACGTGCAAATCCAAGATTTCCTTCACAACCTTTACTGATCTAGCATCCAATCCTGCAAGTGGCTCGTCCATTATGATAATGTCCGGATCGTGAATAATCGAAGCAATTATTTGTATTTTTTGCTTGTTCCCATGTGAGAGTGTTGCAATAAGCTGTTCGTAGTATTGTAGAGCGTCTAAACTTTCTAAATATTGTTGAACTCGTTCGGTCGTGGATTCTGGCTCTAATTTTCTTATTGAAGCTATGAAATTAAACAAGTCCTTAGGAGTGAGCGATTTAAAAATCAAGGGTTCTTCCGAGACATATCCTATTCGTCGTTTTATAAGAATATCCTGATTTTCAGGATTAAGCCCAAAAATTCCTATAGATCCTTCATCTGCTTCGAGTAGTCCCAAGAGTAATTTGATGGTGGTTGTTTTACCAGCACCGTTTGGACCTAACAAGCCAAATATTTCTCCAGGACGAACTTCGAAAGAAATTCCATTTACTGCCTTTACATCATCAAAATATTTTTTTAAGTCTTTAATTACAATATTACCATTTGCTTCCATAATTTTAAACATCTAATCGCTATTTTTAAAATCATTTTTTCTTATTTAGATTTATATATATGACTTATAGCTCAAGATATTCTAGCTATATTTAAATTTGTGTGGTAAAAAAGTGAATTTATCCAATATTAATATCATTAAAACTCTAAATTTTATTTTAATTTGCTATAGATATGATAATCAAAAGAGATTATTTAAATTCATATGGGTGAAAATTGAAATACTTACTTTCCAGAAAAGATCAACATTTAAAAATGCCATATAATTATTAATATGTCGTTTAAAAGCATTGGAATAGTAAAGCCATTTTCCATATTTCTATTGAATTTATACTTGTATTAATATAATTTACAAAGAAATAGTTTACTTTTGAGCTTTACAAATGATCAAAACTAGATGGCAGAACACCTGATTAAAAAAATTGAGAACTTATATAAAACGCGAAACCTTTTAAAGAAATTTTTTATTTTTAATTATATTTTCAAATGAGTGAGGGTTTTGTTCCCCCTCCTGCTGGGCCATAACCAGCAATGCTTTCACTACACCAACCCCTAAAAATATACTCTCAATGATAAACATTTAGGTGAGCGGTAGGATTTGAACCTAAGATAACGGTCTTCCAGAGACCGCATGCTAACCAGTACATTACGTTCCCATCAAGCTTTAAAAAAGAGATTTATGAACTTCCTCCAGATTCTGCTTTTTTGAAAAGAAAGCTTTCTGAAATATTGCATATTCTTTTTGATTCAGAATAGATTTGAATTTTACTTCGTATCCTGCCGTAATCTCAAAAGCCTTTTTTATATTTTCACATAGATATCCCTCGCATTGTCCACAATTCTGTAAACCCTTATCCAAGCAGCATTCTTTCACACCATACTCGCAATTTTCAATGTCTTCACATCCATTACATTTCATTGCCTCGGGATTTTCAAGATCTCGAGGCCAACCAATTTTATCCATGAGCAGGGCAGACTCTTTTAAAGCATCAATGCTTCCGCTCTTAGTTGCAATGTATCTTGGACATTCGCTAAAAATATCACCACAATATGCAAGTTTCGTTTTATTCACCTTTAAGTTTATAAATTAAAGATACTTTTTTTGATTAAAATAATAAATATCATGTGATTTATAAATATTCATAGGAGGTTATATGTATTTGTCGCATATTACATGCATATTCCAAATATGTTTAAGAAAATCACTAGAAGAACATTACCACGAACAATAGATCAAAGTACTAAGATATAAATTTACGAAATCAACTATTATTTTAGCATGTCCCAAAATGGATATGAACATAAAAACATCAATATCATCTGTCCTCATTGCAAGGTTACTTTCACGCGACCAATTGAATTTAAAAAAAGCGACGGCCTTTATTCCACGCTCATCAATAACCATCCAAATAATAGGGATTGTCCTCCGTTTTTGATTTTTATAGACGCCCATGGAAAGCACAGGGGATCTCAGAAGATAGATGTAATCGAACAGGCAAATAAAATAAATGAAAAGTTTGTAGAAAGTACCCGTAATAAGATTAATGAATTGGAGGACGCAGTAAGATTCTATCACATAAAAGTACCAAGCAATAAAGGAGGCGGATTCGAGTGTCAAGTAACGGAAGACAAAGATCGAGCCGTCTTGAATACGAAATTCTATCATATTCTAATCGAAATGCTCATTGATACTTGCGAAGAAAACATGCTGGGAATAATCACCTTGGAAAAAAGTAAGGATTTCGAAGGGGGAGTTCTAACTTATGGAAAATATCAAGGAATGATATTCACGATTTTCTGGAAGGATCAGAAAGCCTTCCAGCGACAGTCAATGGAAGATATTCAAATGAACGCAAACTTGACTGTAGAGAAGTTATTCAACTTATATGATTTGGCAGATTTCTTGTTCTAATTGAATATCAAGTTTCATTAAAAGATACAATTGTAATTTTTTAACATAAATTTTGTACTTTAATTCGTTTTTAATCGTTGTATTGAACAATTATATAAGAGTGAATTTTCTTGTAAATATTGGATAGGAAATAATATAGGGTTATCGTTCTCATGCAGGTATCGATCGAACAGCTTGCCGAGCAATTAATAAATCAAAACCTGAAAAACATTGAATTAATCAGTTACTTTAAGAAATCAACAGCAAAAACGCCCGTATTTTTGAGCGTCATAAATAGAAACTACGCTGAAATACGCCCTCTTTTAAATAATGGCCTAGTTAAAGATTACGATCCTGTTCATAGCTACGAATTTTTTATAGATAAGTTAGAAAACTATTTTTACGAAGCCTATCAAGAAAAAATTGACTTCCTAAAGGACGAGATTTGCCGGAGAAAAAGAGCAAAACAAAACTTGATTAAAAAGGCAGAGGATTTAGAACCGGAATCGGGTTGTGAAGACTACGACGAGAAGCTGAGACAGTGCTTGGAATTTACAAAAAAAACCATCAATGTATTAGACAAGATGGAATTAGAAAAAGAAGACTTTAATCACATGATTGGAAATTACCAAGAGAAGATGAAAGAGGACCCAATTTACAAGTTCTTGTTTTATGTGAGAAACGATAAAGAAATCGTTTTTAACAAGAGAACGGAAGATAACACGCATTCAGTGAGAAAAAAGTTACTGAAATACGCTGAAGCGTGCGTACCAGGAGAAGGGAGGGATTTAATTATAAAATTAAAAAAAATGAAGATCTACAAGGAATATTCTCCCGCAAAAAATTATTATATCACGGACTTGGGTTTGAATGTCGATAGTCAATTAAAACAGCGAGCATGGAAGCAAGAGAATGAGATAAAAAACAAGCTTCCAGAAGAAAAAGCTCAAGATGTTGAGTTTGAACGGATAAAAGAACTATTTGACCTATGATGCGAGTATTAACTCGAAAAGACGTAAAATCAATATTTCTAACAGGTTATTTACCATTTTTACTATAACTTCTCTCAATAATGACTTTCCACATCAATGATATCATGTTGTTTTGAATGATAGTTACTTCTATAGTTAGTGTATTGACAATTTAAAATCGATCATTTTTTAAAGAAAGACAACGAAAAGATCAATTATGCAAGTAGAGCTTCTTTCATCTAACGATGATATTGCTTACTGCAAGGTAAAAAACATAGAATTGATATCATATTTTAAAAAATCAACAGCGAAGATACCTGTCTTTTTGGGCAGCATTCAGAGAAATTATTCGGAGATAAAAGCTCTCTTGGACATTGGGCTCATCAAGGCCAACAAACCCGTGAAAAGCTACGAGCTTAGCATGAATAAGCTGGAGGACTTGTTTTTCGAATCGTATCAAGAAAAAATCGATCAACTACAAGAAGAAATCGCCGTAAGAAAAAGACATCAAACAGAAATACTAGAGAAGGTTGAGAGCATGGAGCCAGAAATAGGATGCTCAGATTACGATGATCTTTTAAGTTCGTGCGTCCAATTCGCAGAAAAATCAATGGAAGAAATAAATTCCTTAAAACTCGAAAAAAAAGGTTTCAAAAATAGCATCGAGCAATTAAGAGAAGATATGGTCAGCGATCCACTTTATAAATTCATACTTTACCTGAGAAATGACAACGAGATCGTTTTTAACAGGAGGACGGAAGATAACGAAAACATTACCAGAAAGAACATGCGAAAATATGCTGATTTATGCTTGAATGGGGAGGGCTGGAGACTTTTATCGAGATTAGAAAAACTTGGTCTATACAAGGTATATTCTCCTGCTAAAAATTATTACATAACAGAATTAGGAAAAGCTGTTGACAATAAATTGAAACATCTACGATGGTTAGAAGAAGAAATAGAACCATACGAAAAAATTGAGGAAGAACTCTTACAAGAAGAAGAATTCGACCGTATAAGAGATTTAATTGGTTCCTAAAATTTAATTGAATTGAAAATTATTGCTCTTTTGAAAAGATCATTTTATCACTTATTATTTTCCATGTCCTCCATCCGTTTTCGACTTTTTTCCTTGCTTTTTCAATAAAAGCGTGATACCC
>JBHLMB010000236.1:0-5157 GCA_048938565.1 Promethearchaeota archaeon
GGTAAAAATAATGAAAAACACACGAAAAAAAAACCCAAAATTTTATGGTAATTTGAGGTGATAAAAAATTTATTCTGAACTTTCTGACGAAGATAAGGAAATGTACCTCGATGTGCTTCGAGAAGCTCCCATTATGCCATTTAGCCAGTTCGTAGCTCGGGGGGATATTAGGGATCGTATCGATGTTTCTCGACCTCGAAGCGTGATAGACAAGGAGATCTATCGATTAGTTAAACAAACAAGTAGGGATCAATCATCGAGGCTTATGCCCATAATTGGTTCGGCAGGAACTGGAAAGACACATGCCTTTTGGAGTTATAAAGATCGCGAGATTGAAAATCGCAAGAAATTGGAACAAGCAGAAGAAATAGAAGTAGGGCAGGTTGAACCTGTTAATTGGACTATCATTTATGTGCCTAGTCCCCCCGCAAGCATCAGGGTGTTACTTCACGTGTATACTTGTATTATAGAAGAAGTCGGTCCAGAGATTTTAGATATGGTGTCAGGAAAATTAGTGGAAAAATGGGGTGGCGTTAAAAAGGGCATATTTCAAAAACCAAAAATCGAGGAAATCATTCAAACGGGAATTCGAGAGTTTCCAGGCGTATTTGCGGATTGTGTTAAGGCTCTCGTTTCGTATCAATTAGATAAAAGCAAGAAAGCTCTTGCAGAAAGGTGGTTATTGGGAGAAGATTTAGAGCCCGAGGAATTGAACGATTTAGGTATTAATTCCGTTATTGAAGAGGACGACATCTGTCTTGCTATGATTAAAATTATCACGGAAAATATAGATCGAACTCTCATCCTTTATTTTGATGAGCTAGAATCGCCCTTTAGAATGCATGGCGAAGTAGCCGAAAGGAAACTTTTGGAAATTTTAAAAAGGCTCTACAACGAAGTAAAAGGTTTGGTAATTGTTATAGCAATTCTCAAGGAAATTTGGCCAAGAATATTGGAAATTTCAGACGATCCTCTGCGAAGCAGAATGGAACCTGAGCAAGAGTTAAAACCATTCAGCCTCAACGACCTTAAAATCTTCTTCTCCAAGTCGATGGAAGTTTTTTGGGACGATAACAATTTAAGTCCTCCGTTATACCCTTTGTTCCCATTAAACGAAAAATTAATTGAAATGATATTCGATAAAACTAAAGGCAACCAGAGAAATTCAATTAAACTATGCAAGCGATTTATTGATATGATCGTGATGGAAGAAATGACCGTAGAGGAATTGGAGAAAGCGGGCGTGGAAATGGTTGCTACAGCAAAACCTCCAGTTGAAGCTGAACATGTTATTGATTTTTCTAAACCAAGAGATATTACAAAAGCTACGATAGAAGACATATTGAACGAAGAGGAATACAACATCAATGTAAATCCACAAAGCGTTGCGGGAGCGGCGTTAAAATGCATCATCAAAATCGGAGAAGATAAAAAAAAGAAATTCAAGCATGAAATGGAATTCAAGTTCAAGATTGGAAAGAAATCGCAAACGCTTGCCGCTTTAGTAGTTCACGATAATGTTAAATGGGGAATGGTCATTCCATCGTGTAAGTCGTTTGACAGGAGTGCGGGAGTAGCCGGATATTATGCTGCAAAACGCTTGAAAGACGCCCTTAACGAGAAAGCCATCGATAAAGGCGTATTAATAGTCCCTAAAGGAAGTGGTGGTGCAAAGTTTGAATTAATCTTGTCAAACACTCCTGAGATTCAAAAGGTCGAACTTGACAATGAACAAGGGGAAGAACTCATAATGAGTGCGCTGAAAAATCCATCGAAAGAGGGATGGGAAATAGCAAAGATAATTTTTGATGACATAGGTGATTATGTTCCTCCAGTTGTAGAAGGAGAAGACTCTGGACAATCCAATCCAGAGTAATTCGATTACCAACTATCTTATTATATTTTTCTTTTTATCTTAAACCGAATTTGAATGATAAAATTACAAACAAAATTTAGAACTTTAATAAGAGTCTTTTTATCGTTTTATCAAGAGTATATAACTTTTTAGCCAATTCGGACGCTTCGCGAGCATTTTTTCTCAATTCGTTAAACACATCAACCGCTTTATCGTCCTCCAAGCTATTCGAGATGTTTACGATTTTTTCAACCGAGGGCATTATTTTCTCGTAAGTATTTTTAAATAGTTCTGCCCCGCTAAGCTCTATGAAAACACTCTTGATCTTCTTTGTTATAATATCTCGTTCCTTGAGCAATTCTGGATATGTACCGACTTGCTCTCCCTTATTAATAAGGAAAGACACGATTTCCGTTTCCTGAATCATTGCTGCAAGGTCGGCAGCTTTTTCAAAGCTTTTTTTTGCCTTTTTGAACTCCTTTGCCTTGAAAAGATTTTCAGCTAGGGTTATTTCCGCAGCAAGTTTATCTGGAATTTTTTCTCCTAAATCAATCAATTCCCTAGCCTCTTGTATTTTTCCATCATCAAGCATAGCTTTTGTTTTTTCGTTTATTGTTTCAACTATAATTTTTGGTTCTTTTAATCTTTCCATCAAGCTCAGGATTGATGAAAGATTTTGTTTCAGTAGTTGGGTCATTTTATTTTTATCTGTTGTAAAATTCTTAACCAAATTTGATTCCATTTTTTCAAACAAACTTTTAAGCGATATTAACTCCTCTTCCTCTTTTAAAATAAAACCCAGAAAAACATTGTCTTTTTTTATAGAATCGGCATCCAACTTGCTTGAATAATATCTGATATCGTCCTTCTTGACAGTTGCATCCGTTAATTCTTTCTCTATGTGCTTTGTTATGAATTCAATTAATATATCTTTTGTAACCTTGCTATTGGTCAAATTAAATTCTGCAATGAGGTTCGGTCCGAACGACTTATCAATTTCGTATAAAAAAACTGCGTTGGGAGACATGTTACTGATAATTCTCGATTGTAATTGCCATATGAGTAAATATTATTGTTAATCTTTATAAATGATTTCTTTTATATTATTTTTTTGATCATTTGGCAATTGAGTGCTTGATCGTTATTTTTATCTCTTTTTTTGTCATATATAAAGGAAAATTTCATTTTTCAATCCCTTGATGATAGAGTAAATTATATGACAAATATGTTAACTTGCTAGTAAATAGAATTAAATATTGTCTTATTTTCTGAATTAGATAATAACCAATGTTATAGAGGGATAAAAAATGGTTGCGATAATTGAAGATACATACTGTGAGGCATTTGAAGGGCTTGTAGTCCAACTTCAAGTCACTGCAAGCGACGAAGAATTCTTAAAACGAGCCGTACATGCGTTTACAGCATTACCATCAACCGTGTTTGGTGACGCTGAAGGAGGGATTGTCCGTTGGCTTTCTGAAAACGATTCCATTGATGGTCGAATTGGTGCCATTGTTCAATTATGGGTAACTGGAACTGGTAAAAAAGCAAGGATAAAGTTTTATGAACAATTGGGGAGGAGAATGCGGCAAGGAATCTTGGTGGTTCCTACAACTGCTGTCTATGATCATTTTCCAAGGGATTCGGAAATGAAATTTGATGTTATGGATAATGTAGGACATTGTGGTGATGGTTATGAATGGATCACTACTAAATATGGGCGTACTTTAATTAATGTGCCTATAATGATGGGTGAGGACTTTCTCATCGAAAAAGAGTTAACTTACGATAAAGGCGTTATGGGTGGAAATTTATGGTTATTTTGCGACTCAGTCGATTCTGGAATTAGAATTGGAAGGGAGGGAGTGAAAATAATTGCGGAGTTAGACGATGCTTGTACTACTTTTGATGTCTGTTCGGCAGGTTCGAAACCTGTACCTCCAGACGCTAAATATCCCGAAATAGGCCCTTCTACAAATCATACCTTCTGCCCGACGCTGAAATCAACCTTACCTTTAGAAGAATATCAAGTCCCTGAAGGTGTTAAATCCATTCCTGAGCTTGTATTTAACGCTCTTGACCTTGATACAATTAAGAATACGATGAAACATGTAATCGAAGGAATCGCGGGTATGGAAGGGCTTATAAAGATTTCTGCGGGTAATTATGGTGGCAAGCTAGGAAAATACAAAATTTTTTTAAACCAACTTAATTGAAAATTCAACAACAGTTAGTTCAGAGTACCGAAATATAGAATTTTTGAAAGAATTAATAAATTAAAACACAAATTTATACCCTTTTGTTTTAAACTCCTCCCGCCTATTGGCCGCATAATCTCCCATAATAGTACCAGGTTCAAACAAGGATGGAACTTTCTCTTCTAACGCTTTTATTAAATTTAAAAAATGTAATGCACCTGAAGTTTCACTCATATCGTTACGAGAAAGAACGTAAGATACAGGCTCCCTACATTCCTGTCTTACATTAATTGCAAAGGAGTTTAATGTTTCAACAGTTATTTCCTTACCAAGAATAAATTCTATGCTTGCATTTGACGCTCCACAAGGGCTTTCCACCAAAAGAGAAGCACTTTCTATAAGAATTTTATCTTTTTCTTGTCTTATTTTTATGTCATAAATTGGAGTGCCAAAATGTTGAAAATAATCGTCAATCTCCTTGATACTCGTATCAGGAAGAGCGTTACACATGCTAGTTGGCATTACAATTCGGTCATTATAAGCTTTTTCTTGATTAAAAAATCCTTCTCCTAGATTTATGGCAAGAATGGTTGGTTTTTGTCGTGAAAGTATTTCACTTACGACATCAGGGTGTCTTACATACACTATAAGCAAATCAGCGTCTTGTATTGAACTTTCTACTTCAGGTTCGAGATCTACCTCGTCAAGGATCATCGAAGGATCTTGTTCTCTTAATATAACGAGTTTTGTTTCAGGAAATTTTTTTTTTATAACATTCACGGCTCGATCGCCGTATTTTCCATCTGTAAGTATGGCAATCTTCATGTAAATCAATTTTAAACTAATTTTTAAATATTAATTTGATGGAATAGTTTTTTAGTTTCTCATATATGGTTTTTAAAACAATCCTTGTTAATCCAAAATTTATGATGGTTTAAAAAAATAAGACATTTATAAATCAAGTCCTTTTTTTATTCAGCTTATTTTCCTGTTAAAATTCCCTTTTTAGCAATTTTTTGCAGAAGCGCATTATCAAGAATGTTTTTATATTTCTTTCCGAATAATCTTTTTATATTTTCCAATGGAACTGTTTCGTGGATGCCT
>JBHLMB010000237.1:0-5153 GCA_048938565.1 Promethearchaeota archaeon
GTTAAGAAATTAACAATGCAAGAATCAAATACTTGATCAAATATTTCTTCCTGTTCCTGAAGGCTGAGATCGTCGTACATGTCTTCCATTTTAAGGCTATTGACAACCGCATTTAGTGTTTCAATTGAAGTATAATCTTTAGATATTAGGGAATATCCTCCTGATTCGGTCTTATAATATTCCATGGACCTGGACACCTCGTCCAATTCCAACATCGTCATGTTTTCCAAGCCTCCCGAGTTGTATAATGACCTTGTTATTACAAATGTAAACCACAGGTCGTGGTTATTCTTTATCGTGCCATCGTCCCAATTTCCTAATCCATTTCTATTGGAGATTACACTATCTATGGTTTCATTCTTGTCGTAATTAGTAAACGCGGCCAAACCAGCTAATTCCAGACCCATTGCGGTGGCTACTAGGGTCATCTCTTCTTCGGGGTAAAACTCCCCCATTTTAAAGAAATGATCGTCAGGTTGATAAGAATCCCCCAAGTAAGTCCTGAAACCTGGACGATCCATGGTGTCAATGCTTTCGAGAATGTCTAATATTTTAATACAGTAATAAGAAGCTATCATGTTTCGGTCGCTTGTACATACTGTCGTAATTCTCGATTCTTCATCGTTCTTGAAACATCCATTAGCTCCTTGGAGAGAATTCACGAACGAAATTATGTCGTCTTTTTCATCAGAATAACCAGACCAATCGTTTAACAACAGGTCCAGCGCGATGATTGCGTGATAAGTGTTTTCAGCCGTGGGTATCTTAAATTCTTCTTCTAAACTTTCCTCGTATGGTTGTCCGATAAATCCGTGTTCGACTGGATTATAACAACTCCATATAAAATCAATGGTATCTTGAACATCAATTAACGATATCATTCCAAGGATGTTTAGAGAAAGCGTTGCATAGCAGTTAATTTCTAATAGCGATGTAAGGGGATAGTACATGCTCGAAAAGTCAGTATCTAAATATCTATCAGAATATTTATCACTGAATATGTGAGTGGAATTATCGTAATGATTCATTATATAGCTCGAGAGCGTGCTTTCGTCTAGTGAAGCCTCTTGTTCCAAATACGACAAGGTTTGGATTGCATAATAAGTCGCATGGATTGAAGATTCGTATTCTTGGGAAAAGAATCCATCTTGCTTAAATAGTTGGATTTTTAAATTGATTATTTGATCAATCAAGTCTTCATTATTATCCCCATCAGAGGTCAATAAAAAAGAATCCCCCTCATAGAAGGATTCTTGTTTTTTAGATGTTTTTATTGTTGATGTAATTATCATACTATTGAATATAAGGAATAGAACAGCAAATACAGAAATTTTTCCGATCGAGTTTTTTTTTAATCTCATATAACACCTTCAAAGATTTTATTTTTATCTTGATCAGAACTATTTAAATAAAAAATCGTAGTCAAAATACTCAAAATTAATATTTAGAACCTCAGATAATGCTGAAAAATAGTATAGTGATCTTATCTCTTAGTGAATCATTAGCACTAATAAAAAGAAAAAAAAATAACTTTATGTAAGTTTTGATTTTCTATTTTTTTTTTTCACAAGACTTGCGATTATCGAAGTCAATGCAACCATTCCAATTAAATGCATTATGTTGAAACCAGGAATCATAAAATGATTATATGATAGAATATTAATTGGTGCGTTTGTTTCTATCACGTATAAATTATATCTACTACGATTATGTTTACCATAGCTTAAATAACAGCTACTCAAGATCCCTGTTTTGATTTCGTAATTTGCTTCGAAATATTCTTTGACATCTGCAGGATATCCATTATGAAGTTGCCAAACACCACCATATGATCCAAATACTTTTAACTGAATCGAATTACCATATGGAAGCGCAATTGATATTGTATCACCAATTGAAATGTTTTCTGGATCGATCCACAAGGGTGTGTGCCCGATGCCTAGATTTAACCTTCCCCTTGGATTTGACATTTCACCCGTGAGTGCGTTTTCAGTCCAAGAACAGGTGTAGAAACCTAGTATTGTCCATGTAACTCTATAATTGTTTCCAGAAAGGTATGAATAATTAAAAGAAACCTCAATATCAGTATACCATTTATACACATCCCAGTCAAAGAAACCACAAATTAAGTACATTCCATCAAAAGGTATTGTCTTGTTTTTAAAGGTTGGTCCGATGAATGTCTCTGATTCGTTGATGAATTCTCCGTCAGAACAAGTAAAACGATAAGTATAAATTCCTATATCATCAAATCCAGTGCGAAACGCGTAGACGCAACCGTCCATATAATTTGTATCGAGCGGGTCCAATTTAAACATGGAATGAGAAGTCGAATTGATGACGATGCTCACGCTTTCTGGTTCGTTATTGTCTGCGTCTCGATATTCCACCTCGTATGTGAAAATCGTTTCACGCATTCCCATGGGAGGATCAACCATACCATCCATTAATATAGGTTCGTGTTCGTTTTGTTTTTCAGATACGATAACTTCAAAAGATTCCGTGGCGTTGTAGGAGTACCAATCGTTGCATTCGAAGAAAACATCATGGGTACCGGGTTGAATATATCCATTATAGTGAAACATGGCACCATCTGTGTAATTAGCATCAGAGGGATCTAGTTGTTCCATGGGAAATCGAAGACCATCGATGACAATGTTAATGAATCTAGGCGAAATGTCGTCCAAATCCGTGTAATTAACCTTAAAACGGAACTCTGTTGTTTGATTTCCACTTGCAGGGTATTGTTCAGGATTTGATAATAGGGGCTCGTGGTCGTTTCTTAACATCGATATTGGGGCATTCGTATCCCTAAATTCCACATAATAATTTCGAAAACCTTCGTAACAGAAAGTTCCATTCAGAAGAATACCAGTGCTTTTTTCGTACCACAATAATCCCCCCGTAGTATTTAAATCCTCTAACACCCAAACTTCAATCGCCCCTATTCCTGGATAATCACAAGTGATTTCATCAGAAATAGTGAACAGGTGATCAGCTTCCCATTCAACACATACCGAGACATTATCACCAATCGAAACATTGTCGTGAATCCACGTGGGAGCGTGTCCTATTATGGTCTTTCCCCAATAGCTATCTAACCACATTTCTCTCGTTTCGGCATTCTCATGCCATTTTTCTTCATAGACATTATTTACCGCCCTATAGACTAAAAAATCTGTCGTTCCTTCGCAATATTTGTATTCAAATCTCGACAAATAATTATCAAACACGTGCTCAATATAAAAACCATCAAAAGGCACAATAGTATCTTTCACCCGTGGTCCAGAGATTGTCTCCGTGCTATTCCCGTATATTCCATCGGAACAAAAAAATTCAAAAGAATACAAACCACCTCGTTCAAAAACAACTTCTCTTACATAAGTACACCCGTCCATGTAGTCATTATCTAAAGAATCTTTTTTTTCCAGTACAAGAATTGTAGAGTTTATTGATACAACTATTTCTGAAGGCGCATTGTTATCCGGGTCGAAATATAAAACGGAATATTCAAATGTTGTCGTATTGCTATAGCCAAACGCTGGAAAAACGGTTCCATTTACTAGATAAGGCGCTTCAAAGTTCGAATGGTGTACTTGAAGATCGTCAAACACGGTCGTCATTACAGGAAATTTCCCGTCGTCACACTCGAAGTAATAAGAATAGTTTTGAAATGCGGGTTGCATATAAGTATTTAATTGATACATGCATCCGTCGCTATAATTCGAATCCAAGGGATCTTGTTTTTCCATGGGATATTCCGTACCGTTAATGACGACATTGATAAGACGGGGATTGTTATTGTCTGCATCAGTATATGTTATATTAAAGTAGAGGGATGTGTTTTGAAATCCCGTTTTTGGCGTGAGACTTGCGTTAGAGAGCCTTGGAGCCACCTCGTTTGGTTGAGAGTGAATACAGGCAGTTGGATCGCCAAGGAGGTTAATTTCATAATAACAGTACCTAAAAATTTCATCATTTATGCGTCCAACACCATCTTCCTTAGAATCTTGATTTGCCCTTCCGATTTCTTGAATACTTTCCTTAAAAATTGCGTCAAAGAACTGTCGATCAAAAAATTGAGACGAGCCATCTGTAGAATTGTATTTACCCCATCCATTTCGACTGTTTCCAACGAACGCAAACGCTCCATGTGGGAAAGTCACAAAATCCTCTGCAATACAATCGAATTCCCAATAATTACCAGCGAGAATTTCTCTATTATCGAAGGCTCCTGCAAAACACCCTTGACTATAAACGAAAAAATAGTTATTGTTTGTAAAACTGTTATTTATATCGAACCTCCACATCTTCATGACATCTGAATTATCTGCGTGCCCTAAATGGTTGATTATATGCACTCCATCATTTATTAAGGGTATGAGATCATGTTTTGTCCATTCATCGAGAATTAAATCGCGATCGTATAGCGTGTCAACATCAAACTCACCTGGAAATCCCGTTGTATTATAACCGTGAGCAATCGAGCCATCTTTCACCTCGTCTTTATGATCACCTCCACAAACATTCCAACCCAAATCCTCCCCCACCATGAGCGCTTTAGACAGGTAAGAATTGGCCGATGTCTCGTGAGCCAGCGTTTTCATGACGAAATTCGATAATTCCTGCTCTGAATCCACTGGTGCTCTTCCCACGTAAACCTCTGCTAATAGATCGGCTTCTTCAGGCTCGCCCCAATACTCGTCGCCGTCGCTGTTCCAGTTCCCATCCAATGCGGCGTAATAGAGATCGGATGGAATGGTATCTAAAAGTTCCGAATCATAGAAAATAGAAAATTCCCTCATTGGAACGATGGGATCCTCGCTTTCCCCTCCTACATTTGCTCCATCTCCATCACCTCCGAGCAAGATATATTCAATTCCCCATTCATTGTAGGCGTCCTTGATAAAATTCCGGATCTTTTCCTGATCATCTCGCCCCGTATAGTTTGAATATATATCCTCGACGGTCACGATGGTTGTCCGTATTCCCATTGAGTTCTTATAATCGACGAGGTCTTGGAAAGTATAAGTTCCATTTGAATTTTTTAAGAATTCGTTCGTAATTATCACATAATCGTATGTCGCTTCAGGCAGGCTACTAGAGCGTGGAGCTCCTGTAATCGTGCTATACATGCTAATTTCCTTGGGATT
>JBHLMB010000238.1:0-5140 GCA_048938565.1 Promethearchaeota archaeon
CGAACACCCTTTTCCCCACATTCGATGGCGGCTCCAAGAACGAACCTACTAGGGACGACAAATATGGCGATGTCTATTTTTTCCTTCACATCAAGCACGCTTTTATATGCTTTAATTCCTAATATTTCGCTTTCCCTGGGATTAATTGGATATATTTTTCCCTTGTATTCGGATTTTATGATATTGAGTAACACCGTATTTCCTACTTTTCCTTGAGTAGCACTCGCTCCTATAATAGCGATTGATTTTGGGTCAAAAAAAAATGAAATATCGTTTTTATGAGAACTTGTCATAAAGGTATCGATCAAAAGAGTTTTGATTATTGAATAAGGATATTATTTCACGATTGTTTTTTAATTTTTCATTGCATCTAATGGTCTAAATTTATTACTTTTTTAGGCCATATCACGACCTCTTCGTTGATTAGACGTTTCTTAAATAATTTAAATCTTGACATGTTTTAAAAATTAACATATTGTTACTAAAATGGTACACAAAAATGTCGGAAAAATCTAAAATTGTTATTGAAAAATTAAATCCCATAAACAATAGATGGTTAGTAGTTATTGGGGCAATATTAATTCAATTAGCATTAGGAGCAATTTATACCTGGGGTGCAATGAGCTTATTCGCAACGGATTATTTACTGATACACGACATATCAGGTATATTAACGGCTCCTGGGATCCAACCAAAAGCAGTTACTACTTTTATTTTTGGAATTGGTGTATTATCCTTCGCAATTACTATGATTTTTGCAGGAAAAATGCAACAAAAATTAGGTCCTCTAAAAGTAGCAATCCTTGGAGGTGTCGTCATAGGACTAGGATGCATTTCATCAGTGTTTACTGCGGGTTCGTTCTTGGGGCTTATATTGACCTATGGTGTAATCTATGGTGCTGGAATTGGATTCGCATATGTTTGCCCTATAGCTTGTGCTGGTAAATGGTTTCCAGACAAAAAAGGTTTGATAAACGGTCTTGCAGTAGCAGGATTTGGAGCTGGGGCTTCAATCTTTGCTTTTGTAATAAAGGGTATAGGAAATATAGCTGATCCTCCCGTTATTTTTCTAGTGTTAGGAATTATATACTTAATAATGATCGTTTTTGGAGCATTAACATTGATCAATCCACCAGAAGGATGGAAACCCGAAGGATGGGAACCTCCTGCACCTTCTGTAGAAGAGGGCATTACAAGCAAGGATTTCACTAGAGTTGAGATGGTAAAAACTAAGCAATTCTGGATAATGTGGGTAGTATATATACTAAGCGCATTACCGGGATTAATGGCTTTAGGAGCCTATAGCGCCTTTGCAAAAAGTGATGCAACATATATCGTAAACGATACGGATTTTTTATTCTTATGTTTAATAATCACAGCACTTTTCAATGCAGGTGGTAGGATCGGATGGGGATATCTTGCAGATAAAATCAATTACAAAAGAACAATGCTATTAATCTTTGTAATTCAAGCTGCTGCTTTATTTATCTATTTTGCCACATCGGGAAGCCAAATTGCATTCTTACTATGTACTGGAATTATTTATGCTTGTTTTGGTGGAGTATTAGCATTATATCCATCTGCTACAACAGATATGTTTGGACCAAAGAATTTAAGCGAAAATTATGGAGTAATGTTCACGGGATATGGTGTTGCAGGATTCACTGGAGCTTCATTTGTTACTATGATAACATTAGCTTTATCAGCTTCAGGTTATCTAGCATTGTTCATACTTATGGGTATTTTATCAATTATTGCAACTATATTGATTTATTTAGTAAAACCACCAAAATAACTCTTTTCTTTTAATCTGTAAATTTCAAGGATTAGAAAAGTAAATTTAAAAAAATTTTTTTTTACTATATTTCGTCCATTTTACAATGCCTTTTGTTAGTGGAATATTTATAATTTTAGGGACAATTAATTATAACCATGGAATTCCTTAAAGTAGACGAACATTACTCATCCCTTAATACAATTACTATTTTTATTTAATTTTTTCTTGAATAATTAAAATTAACAAAGTGAAAAAATAAGTATTTATTTATATTTTTATTCTTATATGACTAAAGTAGAAATGATAACGAGCAAGGGAAGCATAAATTTAAATTTATTCGACGAAGATGCACCAATGACCGTAGCGAGCTTTCTTTATCTCGTCAATCAAGGATATTATAATGGTTTAAACTTTCATCGCGTCATCAACGATTTCATGATACAAGGGGGGTGTCCACTTGGAAGAGGTACTGGAGGGCCGAAAAATAAGGGCATTAATTCGTTTCCTTATCAAGGAAGGCAAGTAAGTTATCCTTTTGCTGATGAATTTCAAAGCGGACGGCTTTTTGATAAGCCTGGCCTTTTAGCCATGGCAAACGCCGGACCAAATACTAATGGATCTCAATTTTTCATAACTCATATCATAACCGATTGGTTAAACAATAAGCACACGATTTTTGGTGAAGTCGTCAGCAAATCAGATCAAGAAATTGTCAACCAGATACGGCAGGGAGATACGATTACCGAGATCAAAATCCATTAATCAAGCTTTAAAACCAAACTAATTTTTAATTTTCCCTCTTTTTTTATCACAGCCATAACACTAACATTTTTTAGAGTAAACCACCATTTATAAATCGTAGAAAGAAAAATAATAAGCGGTAAGGTGTAGAAGGGATGGAAAAGGACCTTAAAGGTATGATAGATGTAATTGATCAAGGAAATAAAACTCAATCTATGCTTGAACGGAAAATCGAAACGCTAAAAGAAGAAATAAATCGCTTGAAATTCACTATTCAAGAGCAAAAGTTATTAATACAATCTCTAAAAGATAACGAAAAAGATGACGATTTAGGCGTTAATGATGATATTCACTTGTTGAAGGAAATGATATTTACCCAGAGACAGGACATACTAAAAAAAGACCGGGATATTGAAATTCTCAAGCAAAAAGTAGATCAATTTCACGCAAAGGATGGTAATTCAGAGGGAGAGGCGTCCCTCATGAAGGAATTAAATGAAGCTCGAGAAGAGATTGAGCGCCTTACTACTGAGGTTGAAATATATAAAGCTAATGACGATAACGCAAAATCACTCCTTAAAAAATTATCGGAAGAGAACGAAAATTTAAATGCTCGGCTCCAAGATCTTGATGAAGGAAATTTCGTTGAAGATTCTTCCGAATTGTCGAGTTTAAATGCCGATAACTTCATGCGAGAAATCGAGGATTACCAAGCCCAGGTAATAAGCTTGCAACAATCTTTAGAAAGCTCCGAAAAAGCATCTCTTGATCTAAGGGAACAATATGAAATACAAATGAACCATTTAAAAACAGCAAATGCCGCATATGAGGCAGAGATCGATTCCCTAAGGGCTCAAGTCAATAATTTATCCATTCCTAAAGATTACAAGGATACTACAGAGTTAAAAATGGAATTGAAAAGTTATTACGATAAAGTATATGAATTACAGGAAGAATTAAAGGAAAAAAGGGTCAAATTAGAAGAAAAAACACAACGCGAAAAAGAATTGGAAGAGCTCCTTCAGAATTCATTGAAGGGTTCGAAAAAGAAAGCTAAGAAGAAAAAGAAAAAAGGAGATATGCTTAAAGAAGAAGACATAAACACCGAGACGGAACGAAAATTATTGCTCGAAATCGAGGAATACAGGGAACAAATAAAAATACTTGAAGAAGGTAAAAATGAGCCTGGTCAGTTGAAAGAAATGCTAAACGAACAATTTACAGAGCATTTAAAATCAGAAAACGAGGATCTTCGAGAACAAATATTATTGTTGAACCAAGAAATTGAGATCTTAAAGAATGATATAGACAGTGGATCGCAAGATGTAATAAGCTCAAGCGATACAGCTGAAGAGCTAGAAAGTAAATTATCCTTGCTGGAGGAAGAAAATATTCAACTTAAAAATGAACTTCAGCAAGAAAAATCGAATAAAGAAAATATATTAGGAGATATTGAAGAACAATCAAGGAAAATTGCTGATTTAGACGAAGAAATTAGCCAGAAAAAAGTTGAAATCGTGGAATTAGGATCGATTAACAACGATCTTAAACTTTTGAACCAAAACTTAGAAGAGCGTCTAAATTCTCTCTCTGGCATGAATCGAGACGAATTGGAATCCATAAAAAGAGACAATGCAGAATTATTAGATTCGATTTCAAAAATTAAGGAAGAAAAATCAAAATTAGGACAAAAGGTTTCAGAATTAGAAAAAAATAGAAAAGTTCAGCAAAGCTCTTCTATTGAGGTTGGATTAAACCAAGATTTTGAAATTCCTTTCAGTAGTACCGCAAATTCAGTTATTCAAGATTTGAAAACAGAAAATCAAGATCAAGCATCAGAAATAAAAAAATTGAAAACAGAATTATCAGTGAAACTAAGCAACGAAGAACAATTAAAACAACATATTGAAAACTTAAACAACGAGCTTAAAGACCTGAAAAGAACTAAAGTTCAACAAGCAATTGATCCTAGTATCGCCTCTGAAGTCTTGCACGGTGATTTATTGGTAGATTTAGACGACCAAAAGAAGGAACACCTCATTTCTGCCTTACAAAAGGGAATTAAAGAGAGTCAAGACTACGAAACTAAGAAGAAATCGATTAATCTTATTTCAATGATAAATGATAATAGAGTTGATCAATTATTTTCAGAATTAGTACACGATATTAATTGGACGGTTAGGTTTCACCTAGTGAAAGCTTTAGAAAAGAGGAAAACGAGAGAATCTTCCGAATTATTAGAAATACTTGCAAATGATAAAGACATTGATGTAAGAGAAGCCGCTCAGAATGCTTTAGAAAAGCGATAACTAGCGATGAATCGAGAAATTAAAAAATGAAAAGAACCTTATTTTATAATACAACCGAGACCCATTACAAAAATAGGTTTTAATTTTGAGAAGAACTTTTACTCTGGGAAGGTGGAATTACTCGCAAAAGGCTAGAAAATGGGTTTTTGTAAGCGTATCTAATAATGGAAAAAGGAAATACAGGTATCAAGTCGAAGCACCTGACGAATTCGTTCAATTACACTTAGAATTAAAAAAATTAAACGATTTACAGGTAAAAACCACCGATCAAGAAGAGAATATGAAGCTTTTTGAAGAAATGAAGAAAATTGCT
>JBHLMB010000239.1:0-5130 GCA_048938565.1 Promethearchaeota archaeon
CTATCGCTTTCGAGAAGCTGTTTAAACATTTTCGATACAATGTCAGCTGAACACACTCCACAGAGCATACCTTCGTAAAAAAAGGACGTAACGAGCCCCGCAGCTTCGCCAATAACGACCATCTTATTTCGGGAAAATTGCTTGATGGGGTGCTTGGAAATGTTTGAAACCACGACCTTTTCGTCTCGCTTTAAGTCTTTAACGAATGGTTGTATGAGCTTGTAATTTTTCAGGATCCTATCGAGTTTATTAAGCAGTTCTGCAGGCGATTCGCTTGAATTCCCTAAAAATCCTACAGGTATTCTTTCAAATCCTTTTTCGAAGAAAAAGGGACCGTTCGTGCTAATTTTAGGATTAATGTGAAATATATAAGTATAGGGCATTTGACTTTCAAGCACGTCCTGAGGGGCTCGAAGGTGAGTAAATATTCCCTGATAAGTATCGGGCGTTTCAAATCCTGCAGAACGCTGTAGGTCAAATCCCGAAGAGCCCGTTGCCAAAACAACGAACTTTGCCTTGTACGAATCACCCTTATTATTGATAAGCTCTACATATTCGCCGTGATTCTCGATCTTCGAAATCTTCTCGCCAAACTTTACTGTTGCGCCTTTATACCCTGCGTTCTGATACAAATTCCTTACAAGCTCTTCCGTGTGAATTATATGCCCAAATGGAGCTCCAAATTCCTCTGAATCCACGACACCATTTTCTGCCGAGCCAAGATAGTTCATTTTCTCGTGTTGATGGGGAAATATCGTAGAATCAGAATAATCCACTTCTTGTAAAAAGGGTTTATTATGTTCGGCAAAGATGTTTGTCGAGATGATCATGTCCTTTTCTTGTTTTGCCTCAATGAGCAAGGTTTTGGCGTATTCTGAGGCTTTCCTTGCCAAGGAAGCACCAGCAATTCCCGCACCAACTATTATGATGTCGTACATTGTAATCTTTTACTTTATAGGATATATTTACTGATTAATGGTGAAATCAATATTAATCTTAGCATGATTTGATATCAAATAAAAATTGGACTATTGAAAATTTTTAAGATAGATATTTATTATTTAAATATTTCACACGATTTTATAATTTAATATTACTTATAATTGTTTAAAAAACCCAATATGGAGATTATAAAAGGAGATAAGAAATGTATCAATATATATTTTGTATCGGAATTTGTACTCTTTTATGGATTATTAATGGAAGATGGTTAATCCATTCAATAAAAAAAAATATAACTAGTGAAACCTACATTCATGCTGGCTTGGGAACTTTTTTAAGCTTGCTTACATTCGAATTAACTCTTGGCATTTATTACATGTGGATTCGTTTTGATATTTTGTTTTTAAAGATTGTTGGTTTCATCCTTTACGTGCCTTCAGCCTATTTGGTTATAGCAGCGTTGCTTACCTTAAAACATAAAGGACAATCACATAACGCTGATTTTACCGAAACCACAGTTTTCATAGATACTGGCATATATAAATTCATTCGGCAACCCTTAACTTTAGGATTAACAATTTGGTCCATTGCTTTAATTTTAGTTTTTCAATCAATATTTGCTATAATCTTAGGAATATTTTCTATGATTTGTTTTAGAATGTCTGCTATAAAAGAGGCTGAATATAATATAAAAAAATTTGGAGATGATTACAAAAGATACATTGACAGTGTACCAATCTGGAATATATTTAAAGGATTAAAGCAGGATTAAAAATGTATTATTTTAATCGATAAATACCTCTTAGTAGAGGATAAATAAAATAAATAATTTATTATCATCCTCCAAGATAATTTTAAATTACTATTATAAATAATATGTTGAAATCTTCGTGAAACGAGCATTTCGCGTAGTTTTTTATATATTTAAATAATATTCAGATTATATCTTGATAATATAAGAGTGAAAATATGAAAAGTTTAAAACAGAAATTAAGAGTAATGATTTGCTTACTATACTCATAAGTATATCTAAAATTTTCAATTTTAAACAACTTACTATCATGTTTTTGGTTCAAAAAAAATATCTTGATATTCACCTGGTGTTATTTCGTTTAATCGATAGAGTTTATTGCATCGTTCTTCGATAATTCTAAGTGTTTCATCGTCAGGAACAGTATCATAGACATTTTCTGCTGTTGATACTAATGCAAATTGTTCCTCCTTATTTTCTAATGGTAATATGATATCTAGAATATCAGTATCAGGAGTTCCATTATGGCTACCATGATGACTGACCTTAAGGAAATTAACTTTCTCAAGAACATTGTTTTGTTTCATAGCTTTCCAACTTTGCTCCTCAGCATCACCAGTGAATAATAGCCTGTTTCCTCGCCATTTTATGCAAAATACTATACTAGTATTGTTTATCGATGAGTTTGCTGCTAGAAGATTCTCGTAAAAACCCTCCCTTGATGCTACTAGTTCAAAAAATGTACTAGCGTCCACCCCATGGGGAGGACTTAGTGGTACTGTTCTTTTATTCAGTTCAATTGATTGAAGTGTTAAGTTTGAGAAATAAGTAGTAATATCTTTTTCAGGTGCCCATATCCTGATTTCAGCTTCTGAAAATGGATGATGTCCTTCTGTAATAAAATCGCGATGAATAAAACAATTTCCTTCAAATTTAAGCAAGTAATTAACACAATCTCGAGTGCGACCGATATTATTTATTGCCCAAAGAGTCTCGAAATGAGTTCCGATAGGTACCCCCATTACTCTCATTGATTCTAGATATGTATCAATGTTTTTCAGAGTAGTTATTATTTTATCCATCTTTAATTTCGCATCAGAATTATCATCGGATGATATAGGGAACCAAGAATGCTTAGGTTCAAGCAAGTCGAGAAGTTCGGTTTTATTTCCGTAAAGGTTTTTCTCAACATAAGGTAATCCTTGTACATGATCAAGGTGTTCATGTGTCATAACATAAAGATCGAGTGGATTTCCGTTTAATTCCTTCTTAATATCGTCAATAACAGGTTCGAAAAGCCTGTTGTCATTGGGGGTCCCCCTATTACCAACATCTATTAGAATGTGCTTGTATATCTCATTATCGTATTGATCTTTTTCAGGTATCGAGATAAGGATGGCGTCCCCAAACTCTACATTATAAGCGCGTACTCTAAGCTTCATTCTTTACCTCCCCTCATAGCAATAATATGAAGCAACTTACCAGAGCCTTTAACTTGCATTTTTCCTTCTATTGTTTTCGCTTGTACTGAATTTAAAGAGAGAGATTCAGCCCCATGTTTTAAAATTCCTTTTTCAACTAACTTCTTTAGAAAATTTTTACGGTCTTCTAGTTGATTTTGATATTCTGTTTTACGATTTTCAGATAATTCTTTTCTATTGGGGGGAATATTTGTCAAACGAGCAAGTATTGTTTTATCAACCCATTCTATTGCTAGTGTTGTACCTACTCGAATTAAAAGGTGATTGGGAAATTTTGAGCCTATTTCGACGGTTTCAACTTCCCACCAAGACACCTTGAAAATAAGTTCAGTCCTTACCTGTTTTTTCTCATATTTTTTCTTGAGTAGTAATCGAGGATACACTTCAAAAACAACTCCTTCAGGTATGAAAAGTAAGTCTTTATTGTTATTAGCAAACCAATAAGCTAACCAATCACTATCATAAAGCATCTTAATATCAATTTTCTTTAAAGCATTTGATTTAAGTCTTAGATCAACTTTCAATGACTTCTTATCATTTATTATCCCGCGCTCAAGGAATTCTCTGACGATCCAATTTCGAATTTCTTTATTTTCTTGATAAGCAATACTGTCAACTGCGATTATTGCTCGCCCATAATCCGCAAAAGAAACTTCACCAGGAGGTAAATAATCTAATGCGCGAAATATCATCCTTTGAAAACGTTCAGTAGCCTTAGCAAGAGAGTAACCAGATTTTGAAACAATTATTTCTTCTTTCAAATCAGGTGCCCATTCTGGATTTATATCTTTCAATAAAAATTTTTGTTCTTTTCTTACATATTTATTCATTAGCCCATTATAGATCTCAATTAAAATTCTATAAAGCGCTCCACTGAGAACCTGACTTAATTCATGGGGTTCGATGCGTGATACTTCACCAGAAATTATGTTTTTCTCATTATTTAAATTTCGCAATCCATATTTATGTTTTAGAAGAGCTCCTAACTCCTCACCTATCGAGCTAAACACTGAAGAGTCATTAATATTGCCTTTAGTTTTTTCTAATACATAACTACGTAAAGTATGACTCTCAAAAGCCATTAAACAAGCCGTTAAATCTGCAATTGCCTCGTGTATTGCAAGTGACTGAGGCGTGCATGCATCAAGTAGATCTGGATTGATACCATCAATAATTGCGTGTCCCATCTCGTGTGCGACGATGTCTCTTGAGAGACATGTAAAAATTGTCTTTTTATTTAGCGTTACAAAGTAAAATTGCACGCAATGTGCATCCCTGTGATAAAAAGCGTTAGCCATCTCACCAGCACGTGGAACTATCAGTAATTGAGGGGCATTAAAAGCCCATATTAAATTTCGTCCCAAGGTTTCTTTCCTTTCAAACATGTACATTACTCTAAGGGCCATTGCAAAACTACAGACTTGTAGGAAAGCTGAATTGAAAATTTGTTTTTTTCCAATTTTATGCAATTTAAGACCATTAATATCCTGATACCATCCCATCTTTTTTTTCAAGTCAGGTGGTCGAAAAATTGCATCACATTTTACCCTTCCATCCTTGGGATCAAAATCGATAACTGCTAATCTTTTTGATACAGGCCCATCCAGGTAAAATTCTTCTTTATCGGGATGAAATCCCTCGTACCACTTGTCCATTTCTGTATCTTTGAGCGATGGATCTTGAATCATCAATGGAAGTTTAATTTTCAAGGATTTCCCCCTCCAGTATGGTTATTTACATTTTTAATTTCTAAATCTTTATGTATTCTTGTACTATCGTTATATAAAAAACCATTCATATTTCTTCTACCTATTAATTTTAATTTAGATAAATCCATTTCTTCTGGTTCAGAACTAAACCTTTTTTTAATGAATTCTTAACCAAATTTAGTTCATCTTTGTTTATTTCTTCGTTCATAATAATAATCTCCTATTTAATACTCTCTAAATTTTATTA
>JBHLMB010000240.1:0-3168 GCA_048938565.1 Promethearchaeota archaeon
GATTAAACTTATTAGATTTTTTTTTTTTAATCTCCATTGTATTAATTTTAAAAAGGAAGATCTTTGATTTTAATGTAGTAAAAAAATAAGAAATAAAAAAATATAAAAAAAATTATTTTACTTGGAAAAAACTCTCGTCAAAATCGGGATTATCTTTATATCTCTTCAAGAACATTTGCGGGCCTTTTTCAAGGTTTTTAAAATATTCAGAAGGAACACGAATATCCGCTTGTTCGAGCGCTCCTTGAATTTTATCTGCTTGTGGTGGACAACCTGGAATTAAAATCGCCTCCTTAATTGCGGGGTGATCCTTGTTCTTATTGCATTGACATTGTCCAAATAAAATCGTTTTATTCATGCCGGGAGTAGGTTCCATTATTTTACCATGTAGAATCTCAATATTATCGAATGGTTCTCCTTTAAATCCTATTTTAACTGCCATTAACAATGTGCCATTCATTCCCGAGCAATAAGTACACATTGTTTTGTCGTATTTATGATATTTAATTCCAGTAATGCCTGCTTTCTGATATGGTAATGGCATATCGTTATCTCCTGCATATACATAATCCCATTCGTGAGGTGAAGCTAGATCTGATATTTTTTCTCCAACTATCTCTACATCAGATAAATCTAAAGGACGATTTCTCTGTTTTGCTGCTTGGACTAGATGAGGGACGCTTTTTGGATCAATTTCGAGCAAGTTGGCTCCTATCATATCCGCAGACAAAATATCCCTTGAAACGACAAGCGCATTTGTTCTATGGGCTCTCCCATCGAAGGAAGGTCCTCTTTCTAAAGAATAGATTCCATCAATAATGACCAATGTAGGAGGTACTTTATTGGCGAGTTGAGCCACATTATAATCGAGGTTCTTCTCTGGATCAGGGCTATGGAATTTCTTTCTAGAAGGTATACTAATGAGTCCTTTTATATTTTTCATCCCTAGACTGACAACACATTGAGCGTGTGTCTTAAGAACAGGGATATCAATAAGAAAATCAGAATTGAGCATGTCCGCATTCATTTTAATCACAAGATCATCCGTTAGCTCAACCTTCTCAAAAAGTCTATCCATGATATCGTATACTTTCACTTCGTACTTCTCTTTTAATGCGTTATATCCTAGCTTTTCGAAAGCATCCTTAGGAGTTTCTTTATCTTTAGGATCATCAGCAACGATACCTTCTCCAATCGTTATATCGTTTATACCTTTTTCTTTAAGAAGTTGAATAACATCTTCAATAATTCTAGTTGTAGTTAAAACTCCCCATTTTGGATATACACAATGTCGCGTCCAATATACAATGTTTGGTTTTATGAAAACCTTAGCGTTTTCAGGAATATCTTCAAAACCATTGGCAAGCTCGATTGCGTTACGGAGAGATTCTAAAGGTTTTTCGTATTTAACTATTGAAACAATTGATTTGCTCATAAATTCCACTTTTTGCTATGAGTTTCGTTATTTAATTCACATTCTTAAAATGTTTTAAGGTTTTTTATTGTTATTATTTCAAGCGAAAAAAAGTAGAAAAAGAAAAGAATAAATTAAAAAACAATTCCCTTTTTACGACAGATAAACTTGTATATTTCAAAACCACCAACGCAAATCATTGATACTAATATACACACGATCCAATCCTCTCCAGTAAGGAACATAAAAGAGAAAGTTCTCGAGTTAAGTGTTATGCTTGTCTGTACTCCAGGGATATACATTAGTGCAAAAAAACAGAAAATTATCAGTCCTAATGTAAGAAATATCCATTTATTACTATCCTGTAATATGCTTTTTAGTAGGGATTTATTTGGTCGTCTTATCTGAAGGATTAAAAACACTTCACATATTAATATAACAGCTATGAGCATCGTTAAAGTTTTGGCAACAATCAAATTGGTACCGGGAATAATAGTTTCTACAGTGTACAAGTATGCGTAATTTAAATCACCAAATTCCGTGTTTGCTTTAAAAAGGGGCCATAATCCTGAATAGCTAATGAAATAAATCGTCATCATGGAGATTGCTAATAAAATTCCAAAGGGAAACATTAGAAGCAGGGTGTTTCTTGATAAAATTTCTTCTGAATCTTTGGGTTTTTCATCCATTACTTCCTTAGGGATATCATCAAGTACCATTCCAAAACTCGGTAATGCGTGTATTATTATCGAAATGAAAAACCACATCATTAGATATTGTGGATCAAAGAAATATGGTAATCCCAAAATAACATACAACAATATTTGGGCTATTCCTTCAAAAACATTGGTACAAACGAAAAATACTATTATCGCTCGTATTTTTGCAAAAATCCCCCTTCCCTGTTCTATGCCTGTGACTATCGAGTTAAATGAATCATCAGAAATAACCATGTCTGACGCCTCTTTTGCCACATCCGTTCCAGTAATACCCATCGCAATACCTGCATCAGCTAAATTCAGCGCCAGGGCGTCGTTAACTCCGTCTCCAGTCATCGCAACTACTTTACCTTCTTCCTTGTATTTATTAACGATATCTTGCTTGTGTTCAGGCGATACTCTGGCAAACACTTTAATTTTATCGAAATCTGGGGATTTTATCATTTCCTTGATATCTTTCCCCTCACAAACAAGATCATTTTCGTCTTTAATTATGGAAATCTTCCTTGAAATGGAGGTGGCGGTTTTAGGGGAATCACCTGTTATCATGACAACATCTACTCCTGCATTGTGGCACGATTCTACTGAGTCTTTTACTTTTTCCCTGGGGGGATCTAAAATTGTAACAAAACCTAAATATATCAGATCTGATTCGAAATAATCCCTGTCTTCGTCTGTATGAGAAGGTAAAGCATAAAATTCCTTATAACAAAGACTTAAAATTCTATATCCTTGCTCGGCAAAATAATTTACTTTCTCCGTTACTTGATTTTTTAAATCTTCCGTAAATTCTATATTGGCGTTTTTATATAAGATTTTTGAACATAACGGAATCAACACTTCGGAAGCACCTTTCGTGAAGGAATAATGTTTTTCCGATTTTTGGTAAATCTTAGTCATTCTCTTTATTGAGGAATCGAATGGATATTCCTTAATTTCTTTATAATCTTCTAATAGATAATCTCCCATGCCTTTTTGGAATAAAACCATGAGTGCTCCTTCAGTAGGCGAACCTACAACGCTCCAAGTGTCAAT
>JBHLMB010000240.1:3178-5129 GCA_048938565.1 Promethearchaeota archaeon
AATAACTCTCGATCCAACTTCGAGTTCATTTTTAACTAATGCAGAATTGTTATTTAAAAAGCTTGAAATCAAGAGGAGCTTCAACTCGGGGTGATTTTCTACATGTTTGACATAAATGAGATTTTTTGGGTCGTTGATGTTGATGATTTGCCCTTCTGGCGAATAACCCGATCCCGAGACCTTAAATATTGAACCATTTGTCCAGATGTGCTGAACGCTCATTTGGTTTTTCGTCAATGTCCCTGTTTTATCTGAACAAACTACGCTTACCCTTCCCAAACTATCTACAGACGCTAAGTTCCTCACGATAACTCCTGATCGGGCCATTGCAACGAGTCCTGTTAGCAGTACTATTGTTGTTAAAAGGGGTAAATTTATAGGCAGGATGTCCAAGGCGGCGTTTAAACTGCCAACCAGATCTAATATTTGTGGATTTTCTACTTCCAAGGCTACTTGAATTCCCCATCTGATTGATTGATAAATTATGAGTATTATCCACAGGAGAATAGTGCCTAATCCTAACCATTTACCAAAATGATTCATCTTTTGTCTGATGGGAATTTCGCTCGTTCCGGCTTGTTCTAACTCAAAAGATAACCTTCCTATTTCGGTATCTGCTCCGGTTTTGACGACGATAGCTTTTCCATTTCCCGTGGTTATGAATGTACCGAAAAAAACCATATTCTTCCTAGAGCCTATGGGTATCTCTTCGTTGGTTTCTAAACGACTTCCGTCTGATAGCTTTTTTGCTGGCTCGCTTTCACCCGTTAAAGAAGATTCGTTTACTTCAAGATTTTATGCTGAAATGATACGTGCATCTGCATGTATCTTATCTCCTTGACTTATAATTAAAATGTCTCCTGGTACAACATTTCGGGAATCTGTATCTATTTTATTTCCGTCCCTTAAAACTGTTGTCATAGGTGCAGAAAGCTCTCGTAAAGCGTTTAACTTTTTTGTAGCCCGATATTGTTGTACGATGGCAATAACGCAATTAAGAAACACAATAAATAATGTCATTCCCACAGTTGTTAGATCTGCGTCCCATCCTATGGCTAGAAATATTAACATGACAACTGTTAACAAGAGATAGATGACTATTAACCAATTAAATAAAGGAGCGAGATAAATTTTAAAAAAACCTTTAGAGACTTTCGGGATCTCGTTATATCCTACCTCGGCTATTCTTTCATCAACCTCTCCGGTTGAAAGACCTTGATCAGGATTAGTATTAAGCGTCTGATAAATTTGCGTTAAGTCTTTTGTATAATATGTTGCTTCCATTAGTATATCATCCATAAATATATAAATTATAAAATGATCATAAAAAACCTAATAATATTAATAGAAAGACTTTTTGTATTTATTATTTTGGCTCTTAAACGAAATTATATGCCATAATAATTATTTTAAAGATTGAAATTTCGTATTAAAAGATTATATTTTTATGTCTAGCCAACGCCTTGACGATTTCGATCCCAATCAATCCTATGCTTGCCAGAGAAATACATATTAACCAATCGCTAATACTGAGAAACAGGAAATTTAGCTGAAAATTTAAGCCTAATGTTTCATTTATTAATGTATTCACTGGGTACGAGAATACCACTAGTAAAATATGAATGCTTAAAGTAAATATACAAACAAGAAGTAGAACCACATTAAATTCTTCTTTAATGCTTTTTGTTATGGGTTTATTAAGTCTCCTAAAGGACCATACGAAATTCGTTTCAACGATAAACAAAGTAGTAAAAAACATTGTACGAGCTTTCATTTCTAATTTTTGTGTTTCAGTTACAATATCAATTGGAATATAACTAAAATATGGATTTACATTAAGATCATTTAATGGTATTATCCCTCCGAGTGTAAGTTGAAGAGCAAGGATTATGCCCACTCCATTTAGGAAGGCCTGAATAATTAATAGTAGCCAAATATTTTTATTGAGAAT
>JBHLMB010000241.1:0-5123 GCA_048938565.1 Promethearchaeota archaeon
GTAAAAGTAATAATGTGAGAAAAGATTCAAAATATTGCTTGGAACTGGAGGATGGTGGGTATTATTGGTATCTTGTTCCTTATTTTGAAAAGATTACGGAAGAAACAGGACAGTGGATTGAATTATATGAAATCGCTGTTTTTTTCCAAGATGATTTAGATTCTTTATCAAAAGGTTTAAACGAAGCAAAAGATTCAATAAATGATAAACCTAATGAATGGAAAGTTAGTGTTGGTATTCAAATTCATCCAGGAAATAAAAAAAAAGAACTTTTTTATTTGGGTAATAAAGAGAAAATGTTAGAAATAATCGATAAACTATTACAAATAACGAAAGAAGCCAAGGAACAAAACCTATATCTGATTTTTTTTGGAGATTGATCAAAAAAATGATAATAATCCACTCATATTCTCTATGATTTTTGAAATAAATTATAAGAATTGTAGTTCAATAATTTTGATTTTAAAAACAAAAAGAATGGAATTATGAGAAAAGAGAACCAATTCCAATTGTAATTCTTGCTACAATTCCAATCATGATAAGGACCGCCGCAATTACCAAGATCGCTATTATAAATGCCAATATTGCGACGATTATTGCCATACAGAATCCTATATCGTGTCGTTTGGCAATAAAATAGAAAATCAAGACCAGCATAAGAAGGGCAATTATCCAATGAACAAATATCAAGGCAAGAAGGGCCGTTATTACAAATGAAGTGACAAATACTTCTCCAAAATCCGTGTGCTTTGCGTCAACAATCGTCAATGCAATCTTGAGGAAAATCGCCGTAATCAAGATATTTAGAAGAATCCAAACTCCAACAATGATTGCGATTTCAAAAAGTTCTAGATCGCTCCACCATACCAGTATCATTTTTAACTGATTTTTAAAGATTTATTAATAAGTAATTAAGGAATAGGATGTAAGACTATTAAAAATATTCATTTCAATCAATTTTTTTTTTTCATATATCTTATCGTCTTTAGAAGCTAAAGTTAGATTGTCTCCTCCATATCGCACTTTTCGAGCTTTATAATAAAGATTAGCTTTTTCCTCGCACATTTTATTCCATTCGACAATTCCATGCTTTTTAATCATGAGAAGATTATAGATTTTAGAGTTATGAGGGAGGAATATCTCGTAATTTACGATTGGTTGGAGCTTTTCGCACGGGAAATCGTCACATTCATGGCAGAAGTTATACCCTTTTTCAGTCACGCATTCGTAAGTCTTGCATGTTGGGAAATCTCTTACTTGCCCGCCTTGTTCCCGACACCCCTTGCAATTATAAGCCTTCATTCCAGGACATCTTTTGCAATATATACCACACGGTGCGTGATCGTTAAAATACAAGCCAAACGAACAAAAATTTGCTATGGATCATAAACATAGTCTTTTATTAAAAAGGTTTAACGATAAATCAGAAATTTTATAATGTGTCTTTTTTCATATTATAATTCTCATTCTTTTTCCTCAAACTATTGCAGGTGAAGAATATAGGTCGCACGGTACCATCCTTTCGGCCCGCTCTTGAACACGAGATAGAAAGCTGGAACGGATTTAAGCGAGCGCTTAGACCTCCAGATCAAGAGATATTTAACAAGTTAATGAATCACGCTCGTTCGCATTCTGACGCAGGTAGCATGAGCGCTCGACCAATGCTTTCGGAAATACTTTTCATCTCCATTGCGATAGAACAAGAAAGGAAAATAATGGAACTGAAGAACGAGTTAGAAAGCTTAAAGAAAGCGCTAGAAAAGAAAGATTAACATGGATTCTCAAGAAGAATTTGATGGATGGCTTCTGGATGCCACCACATCAGGAGATGGAATGACTCTTTGGATTAAAACCGCTAAGGAGCAAGAGATAGTAATGGCACATCACGATTTTTTTCCAGAATTTTTTGCCGTGCCAAAAATAGGTATTGACAAGGATTTCGAATCCCTAAAAACGATATTGATCTCACATCCCCACGTGAAACGTGTTCAAACATGCGAAAAATATGTTACCTTGGAGGAGCAAGAAAGGTCAACAGTTTTTGGAGTTTTAGTTGAAAAACCGTCCGTTTTTAAATCCACAATCAAGCAAGTAAACGAGATAGGGCTCTTTACCTTGTACAATACCGACATTCCCATATCTCAAATGTATTTTTACGCTAACGACCTGTTTCCCATGGCAATGTGCCATTTTAAAGTTGCTAGAAAAGTGAAGCATGCCATCTCTAAAGAGGTGCTTCATGTCACAAGCGTGGAGTTAAATGATGACAACGAGGCAGTACTTTACGAGCTTCCCTCTCTCAAGGCAGTGTGGATAGATGTTAAAATCCAGCAAAAAGGGTTTAAACCATACTTTAACGAGCCGATCGCCCACGCAGAAATAAGCGTTGTCCAGCGAGACGACAACGGGATACCACGAGCGGACGGAAAGAAGGAAAAGAGGATTTCCATTGACTCGGGAGACGAGGCAGGTATTTTAATAAAGATCAGCGAAATCGTGCAAGAGCTCGATCCAGACATCATTCTCACATGCGGAGGTGACGAATTTCTTTTTCCCTATTTAGCAGCTCGGGCGGCAGAAAATGGCGTATCTAGCAAGATGCTCTTTTCTCGCACGAAAACACCCCTTAAAAACTGCATTTTTAACATTTCAGGAAGTTCCGATCACTATATGTCGTACGGAATAATCATGCGCCGGTCGAGAACGCAAGTCTATTTCACTGGACGATTTCACCTCGACACGACGGCCTACGGAAGCCTTCATTTTAGCGAAGGGAACATTCCAGGAGTGATCGAGGTTGCTCGCGTTTCCCGAGTTCCGCTTCAAAGGTTATGCAGGATAACAATTGGAGGAGCCCTCCAATCGATACAATTCTACAACGCCTACAAGCTAGATCACTTAGTGCCACCATTCAAAAAAAGTCCCGAAGGTTTTCGAACGGGAATGGACTTGATCAAGGGAGATCGCGGGGGCCACATCTTTGAGCCAATGATTGGAGTGTTCGATCAAGTGGTGGAACTTGATTTTTCGTCAATGTATCCCTCCCTGATGGCGAATTTCAATATTTCTTCGGAAACGATTAATTGTGGGTGTTGCAAGGAAGATAAAACGGGTATCAAGGTACCCGGACTAGATTTTCACATTTGCTCGAAAAGGGAAGGCATAATATCCAAGTCGATTCGGCTCCCTCTCGAAAAAAGACTAAAATACAAGCAAATTGCCCGTGAAACGGGTAAAACTCGATACAAATTTACGGACATTGCGCTCAAATGGGTTCTTGTTGTGTCTTTCGGTTATTTGGGATTTAGAAACGCCCGTTTCGGCAAGATTGAGGCTCACCAAACGGTTTGCGCGTTTGCTCGCGAGTTCTTGATGCGTTCAGCCGAAATCGCTCAAAAACACGGTTGTAGAGTCATTCACGGGATCGTCGATTCCATATGGCTTCAAGACACGGAAGGTAGGGGCACGGAAGAGTTCGAAGAAGTCACGAAAAGAATTGCAAAGGAAATCACGGAACACACCAGTATCGCCATGAGTTGGAACGGTTTATTTGATTTCATCGTATTTCTTCCCTCGCGAGCGGAACTCGAAATACCAACGCTCAACCATTATTGGGGCGTGAAAAAGGAAGGCGAAGTAAAGGTGAGAGGAATTGAAATCCGGCGAAGGGACGCTCCAAACATCTTGAAGGACGCCCAGCGCGCTTTCATCGAGGCCTTTAAAGGAGCAAAAAGCGTCAATGAATTCATCTCAAGAATACCAAAAGTAAAAAAAATCCTCTACGAATATGTCGACAAGATCGAAACAGGAAAAGTATCTAGGGAAGAGCTTACCATCAAGCAAAAGATTTCTCGAAAGCCTTTGCAATACAAGGTAAATTCGTATCAAGCTGTGGCCGCACGACAATTGGAAAAATCGGGTGTTATCGCTTCCGCTGGCAAGAACGTTCGTTACATCATCTTAAACGCTAATGCAAGCCCTGAATTTCCAGAAAGAAAAGTGATTCTTGCTGATCTTTACGACGACAAGAAACATCACTACGACAAAAAAAAGTACATCGAACTTCTCAAGCGAGCGTTCGAAAACATTTTACCGTTCTCCTTTCCCGAATTGGACGAGCTAGTAAAAACCGATTACAATAGAAAATCAACTCAGAAAAACATTATAGATTTTGTTTAATCCTTTCCCTATTGCCAAAAAAGTAATTAAATAATGAGCGAACTAAGATATTTATTAATAGCCTGAAAGGTATAAAGCAGCAGATGTAATTATAGGGGGGGTTAGATTCGATGAATGCCAGACTAAATTTAAACGCTCAAGCCGTGCGTTCTAAAAAACCTTTGATCGACGGAGGGGTTTCGGGTTATCATGGCCATTTTTATACCATTTTTCCATATGAAAATGCATGTTATGAATGTAATCCTTTGCCGACTGTTGATGATGATGATATGGCAGCTTGCACGGTCGTTGGAATTCCTCGTAAAAGAGTTCATTGTGTTTTTAAAGGAAATATGGCATTTCAAGATAAATTTAAGAAAGATCCTGATCCAACGAATATCAAAGACATTGAATTCATTCAAAAAATAGCAAATGAATTATCAGAAGAATATAATTTTCCGCCCCACTTTTCCAGAGCTGATATAGTTAAAGTAATAGATCGACATGATCCTGAAATTATCACTATAAATGCTATCATTTCTGCGATACAATCACATGAGACGATAAAAATTATTCATTGGTTGCATGGAAATAATGCTTTAGGAGAGCCCATTAGAGATTACACTGTTTTTAACGGAATGACTATGAAGCTTTATTCAATTGAAAATAAAAGAAGAACTGATTGTACTCAATGTGGAGACCAGGTTATGCGAGAAGATATTCATGCTAATCGAAATGAACTTTGTCAGAAACTTGTTGATGCATTAGTATTTCAATATCAAAAAATCAGAAATTTTAATGTTGAATATGCGAAATTTAAAATTAAGAAAATATACGATACTATTTTTATTTGGAGCACTGTTAACTAGGTTGATTTGCACTACGACATTCGTTCCTACTGTTTTAAAATCAGATACACCACCACCAACGGTTTCACTTACTATTTTTGATGATACTAATCCTAC
>JBHLMB010000242.1:0-3341 GCA_048938565.1 Promethearchaeota archaeon
AAGCGCTTAACATGAGCATCATTCCGGATTTTCTAAACTCTTGTTTTAACATTGTCAATTTTAAAACCACTCTGTAATTCTCAATGATTGCTAGCATTTGACCAATTAATTCACCTTTGAAAAAAATACCCTTCCATACTCCTCCTTTCTTATCATAAGTCTTCTTAATATAATTTTTTATAACTTTTCTATCGTAAAAATCTTCGTCAAAATAATCGTTTCCGTAAATATTTCTTATTAGATTAATCACACTGTCGATATCCCTCTGAGAGATTTTTTGAATTTTAATGTAACTTATAATATCGTTTTTTAACCCTGTTTTTATAATTGTTATCACACAAACAATTTTATTATAATATCCTTTAATAATAAATATTAAAAACACACATATTTAAATTGCTCTATAATCACCTGGTGGAAAAGGTTGGTATTTTGGTAAGAAAGGCAATATTATATCCGTTTTTGGTACAAAAAGGTATACTTTCTCAAATTATAATTAATTGAGAAAAACGATTTCACTTATACAATAATGTCCAGAAATGCTGCTCTAATGTAAAAAACTATGATATTCGTAAAAACATACTAATTCTTTTATCAAATAGAGAGATTGATATTTTAAAGCATAAATTCAAATGAAAATTAAAAATATTTTTTGAACAATTTAGTTTAAATATTAGATAGACTACTAATGAAATAAGTGAATAAGAAACATTCACAATAAAATGATATAAGATGGTTCTACAACTACCTTGTAAAAACACTTTTCAACGATTATATGAAATGACATGCTCGGGTTGCAAAGATTCTATTCAACTCGAAGACCTAGACAAACTCATCATCATTACTTACGGGGTTATTAAAAGGGGGAACTTCGTGGAACGCGAAGAGTTAATATATTATCATCGCTGGTGCTTGAAATAAGAGAACATTCTATGAAATATCTATTTTCAAGATCATAAAACCATCTGCAATCAAGAATTAAAAAACAAATCAACCAATTTCAATAAGAGTAAAACACATTAATAATACTAATGGTACAAAGGGGTGTTTAAATAAATGCTACAGCTAAAAAAAAGGAATTATCAAAGAAATACATATTATAATCCAATGGCATTAAATCTGGATAGCTCAATGAAGATTGAAATACACAAAAATGGCTTTAAAATTAATGATGAGGTTGTTAAATTGGAATACAGGAATCCAATTTCAAAAGTTGAAGAATCCGTGGTTTTAAAAAAGTCTGCATTGACTTGCATTAAAACAAAAACTAAAAATCTAAGATGTTGTACCTGGCCAATTTCATTCATTAAAAAAGAACACGATGATGTGTACATTTTAACTCTGTATGTTAACAGCGACAACAAGGTTTGTTCCGTATCAACAAGCGATTTTTTCCTTGAAAAAAACGAGTTGCTTGTTCAACCAAATTAGTAAACATTAAGCAGAATTTTATTTTTTTATTTCTCTTTCTTTCATACATGTTGATTATATGATGATTCAAAAATAATTAAAAAAAAGGGTAAATTAAATTTCTTCTCCTCTTTGAAATGCTTCGTAATTCTTTAAATCCTTGCGGCTTAATTTCATTAATTTCGTTTGAGGAAGCTCCTTGCGGAATTCAAATTGCTTTGGTACTTTATATGGGGCAAGATTTTTCCTGCAAAACTGTCTAATGTCCTCCATTAATTCATAGCCCTCTGAATATACGGTTTTTAAGACGATAAAAGCCTTGATGATGTTACTCCCTGGATTGTTAGGATTTGGAAGTCCAATGACTGCTGCATCCTCCACGGCCTCGTGCTCGATGAGGAGATTTTCTACTTCCTGAGGATAAACCTTGAAGCCGCTGATATTAAGCATATCTTTCTTTCTATCGACAATGAAAACATAACCGTCATTGTCCATTCTTGCTATATCTCCCGTAAGAATCCAACCGTCTTCTTTTAACTGTTCTGCGGTCTCTTCGGGCCTGTCCCAATAACCTTTCATTACAGTAGGGCTTTTTATCATAAGTTCACCCGATTCGCCCAAAGGCATGATTTTAGTATAATCATCAATGTCCACGATCTTTATGTCTATGCCGGGATGAGGTGATCCCACGGAGCCAAATTTTCTCTTTCCATATAATGGATTAGAAATTCCGGCTGCTGAAGTCTCAGACATTCCGTAACCTTCCAAAATTTTCGCCCCTGTTATGCTTTCAAATTCTTTCATTGTTTCTGGAGGCATTGGTGCTGCGCCTGATATGCATATTTTTAATGTCTTAAATCTTTTAACATAATCCTTGAAATCTTCTCTTTCGAGCAAGTTCATGTATATTCTCGGCACTCCTGGCATATGCGTTGGGCGTGTATCCCTCATTACTTCAAAAAAGGACTTATGATCCCTGGGATCTGGATTTAATGCAAGACATCCCGCTTCTTTGATGCATATATTCATACATACGCTCATACCAAATATGTGAGATAAAGTTAATTGAGTTAGGACGGTTTCTTTAGCTGTTATCATTGTAGGCTTTACCCATTCATACATTATATACGCAGCGCTTATTAAATTATAATGAGTAAGCATTGCCCCTTTTGGTAATCCTGTAGTCCCGCCAGTATATTGAAGGATGGCAACGTCTTCCTTTGCGTTCGTTTTAAACTTGGGTATATTCGGCTTCGTTTTTCTAATAAGGGTCAAGAGTTGCACGTATCCTTTAAGTTTTGGAGGATTAGGGTTTGCTAATGGTGAGTAGTCAAAAACATTTGATATTATAACGTGGCGAAGGTTAGTCGAATCCCTGATTTTATTTATTTTTTCTAAGTGGGCGTCGTGAGTAATTAGTATTTCTGCTGCCGAATCGTTTAATTGATACAATAACTCGTGTTTCTTATATAATGTATTACAAGGAACAACAATCCCTCCTGCTTTTAAGATCCCAAAATAAGCAATAATGTATTGGGGAAAATTAGGCATCAACAGACCAACCCTATCGCCTTTCTTTAACCCCAAATTGACCAGGGCTGTTGCAAGTTTATCGGTCAATTTCTTGAGTTTTTTGTATTTCATCCTTTTACCCAAAAAGTAAATAGCAGGTCGATTTCCATGGTTTTCCGCAGTATTGTCTAGAATTTCGAATAGGTTAATTTCAGGTATTTTTATTTCAGTAGGTATGTGCTCAGGGTAATTTTTCACCCAAAACTTGCTCTCATAAGGATTTATTGGTAAATCATTCACTATCGTTTTGGATCTATTAATATTTGTCTTCATATCTTCTCCTTTTTATTCTTTTTTTTTTTGATTATCAAATATTGAATCATAAAAGTGCTTTATAATCGTTCCCGACCGAAAAAAAC
>JBHLMB010000242.1:3351-5113 GCA_048938565.1 Promethearchaeota archaeon
CTAATTTTAGGTTTATGTTGAAAATATAGCATCTTTCAATCACTCAATAATTGCGTTTTTTCTTTAATTGGATTTATGTCAAGTATGTTTTCCCATTCTTTAATCCTTAGTGTAATATTACATTCTTCATCCCCATCTATCAAACAAGCGTGTTTTTCTTGCTCAAGAGTTAAATTCAACGCATTAAAAAAACCTTTACGCAACGAGAAACAACCACAATCATAAAAATCTGTCGCACCAGCCTTAACGATCTTCTCGTGTGTGGGACATTTCTGACATCTGAGACGAAGTGTCGATCTAGAATCGATTTTTATCTCATATAAGCTATTGGGTGGAGGAAAACTCACTTTAACCACTGATAATAATATGTTTATTAATTCGTTCACATTTGATACTTTTTTTATCCCTAAACTTTTCATCATCCTGAACATCATCACCTTACCGATATCTTCTGCTACAGTGTGATTAAGCTTGTTTCCTGCTTCCCATCCATAATTCTTAACTACTTCAATCTGCCATCGAGCGTCGTGAGAGAGCCAATTATTTCTTATATAATCCGCTTTTTTCTCGTCTGGTATTGTAGCGATTATTTTTTTATAGTCATCCAATCTCATTTGCTCCTATTTTTTCCTATTTTAATTTTTCTTATTTTGTTAAGAATTATTTTCATGGTCCTTAAAATCCATATTTCTTATACTAATTCGAAATAGAACTTTTCGGTACCTAATGATCAAATATTAATTTACTCTTATAAACATTACGGTTCCAAACATTTCAACCCTGAAATTTTTATAAGAAAAATCCTTTATTTTATATAGAAACTATTTTTATTCGGCTAATATTTTATAATATAAAATTACTACTAAAAACGATTATGCCTGAATCCGAGCTTAATAAAAAGAATACTATTCAAGAATCTTGCTTGAATTTATTTCGAATCATCAAAAGGTTGAGCAAGCAATTTGATAAAATGCAAAGAATCATTCTCAAGAAGCAAAACATCACACCCCCTCAATTGCTTATCCTAAGACAATTATGGAGGAACGATGGACTTCCGAGCAAGGAACTTTCAAAAATTACTAGGACATCCCGCTCTACAATAACGGGAGTGGTTGACACGCTTGAAAAAAACGGCTTCGTAATGAGGGAACTCAATCCGGAAGATAGAAGAAGTTGGTTGGTAAAACTTACCAAAAAAGGAAAAGAATTCCAGCATTACACTCCTGTTATGAACATACGATCTTACTATCCTTGTATCGAAGAAGATCAAATAGACTCCGTCATAGGTTTTTTAGATAGACTATCTAATTGCATCACACTTCCAGAATGCGAGTAGTAGTTGGAGAATTATTAGGTTCGATTTTTTTCTCGTAGATAATAAGTAAAGGATCAGCCATGACCTTCTGAAATCTGAAAATAAAATTTTTAAGTTCTAGTAGATTCTAACTCAAAGGAACATAAAAAGGACAAAAGAAAAGATGGATAGAAGAAAAATATCAGGTATTATTTCAATTTTGGACCTAATTATTTTTATGGCAGCACTATACTTGGGAAGTACAATTGGGACTAACGCACCTGAATTATTCCTAAACGGCGCTGCATTAGGAATTATCGTGATAATCTTAATCCTCATTGGATCAATCAAGTCATTTTTAGGGAATGGCCCCGCAACAACGCAGTTATATTTTATTGGAGGTATTTTTTTCAGTATTATCATTGTTTTAATGCATTCTTTTTCGTTTGATGAAATTTACACTAGTAG
>JBHLMB010000243.1:0-5111 GCA_048938565.1 Promethearchaeota archaeon
CAAATCCCACCTTTGCAACGGGTTCCGCTAAATCGGATAATTTATGTAAACCAGATACTTGATTTACTACATCATACTGTCCTGGTTCTGGTGGAGAAATTAATAATCTTATGATACATTGCATAGCATCATTTAAAGCAATGAATCCTCTTATTTGTTCTCCTTTTCCATAGAGAGTTAATGGTATATCAACCGTTGCTTGGGCGACAAACCTATTAATAACTGTACCAAACCATTCATCAATATCGAAACGGGTTCTTAACCTTTTATCGATTGCCAATTCTTCAGTAAACACTCCAAAAATTACGCCTTGCATAACATCATAAGATCTAAGCCACCAATATTTACACGCTTCTAAGATATTAAATGTATCTTGAACTTTACTAACATGATAGTAGCTAGCAGGATCTCTAGGTGTTGTTTCACCTCCTAAGCTCCATTTTCTGCCATTCCATTTGACAATAGCATCAGCAGGAAATAATCCTTCAAATAAAGGTCTTCCAGTTAAAGGAGTTCCATACTCTCCCATCGTTCCTAACTTTATTAGACTAGATTCAGGGATTACATCTTTCATAATCCATAACAATTTTAATGTTGCTAAAACATTGTTTTCCTGTACTTTAACAGCATGAAACATATCAGCCATACTGTAAGGAGCACTAGGAATCTCAGCGTAATGAACAACGGCTTCTGGCTTAACTTCTTCGAAGAATTCCCTTACCTTTTCGGCATTATTTAAATCAATTCTACGAAAATTGATATTTTTTCCAAATATTTCTCTAATCATTCTTAATCTTTGTGTCATTCTTGAAATCGGAACTACTGTATGAGCACCTTTTTCCATAACACAATCTCTTCTCATGTAATTATCAAGACCGCTTACTTCAAAGCCAAGATTGATTAATTTCAATGCTAAAGACCACCCTAAATATCCATCAATTCCTAGGATCATTACCTTCATATTCTTTAATATATACCCAAAATCAGATGATTCCCATTCAGTGCATTGCTCAAAGGTAATATTAGGCTCAAAATATCCTAACTCTGGGCGTCTCCTGCACTCTATTAAAATTTCCGTCTCATCACCTATTTCTCCTTGGGTATCTCGAGCTTGTCCACATGCTCGAAAGTCAACATTCCCTATCAATTTCGCAGCTGGACAATTCCAACATGTTTTTTTAGCGTTGTGTTTGTCTACCATTTATTTAATTCACCGCAATAATCCAACGACGTCTTCAACAGTCGGATTTTGTAGATTAACATTATTGTTTATAAATAAAAAAGCATTTTGGTTATGCTTTCCTGAAAAATTGTTCTCTTTTTCAAACAAATTTTCTTTTCCTAATGATGATTTTAGATTATAACCTTTATTTTCAATTAAAATTAAGTCTGGAGCTTTTTTTATCATTTTTCCCGAATATATCTCCTTTTTTTCATGGATTTCTTTTATAACTTTTTGATTATTATATTTCAGATTGCTAAAAACCATCTTTAATTCTTCAATTAATTCCTTTTCATCATCTTCTCTTACAGATCCATTAGGATATTTACCTACCTTATTCAAATAAACTCTACCTGGATCTAATATAAATGCTTTTGTAGTTTTTGTAACTCTATTATAATTTTTTAAATTTTCTGATAAATTTAGAAACTTTTCTTGTTCTAGTAATGTATTTAAATTAACATTTAGGTTAATTTGTTCCATTCCATGATCAGATAATATAATAAATATATCATCTTCTTTTAATTTATGGTTGATATCTCCAATAATGTTATCAATTTCTTTAAAAAAACTTAAAAATCGATCATGGTATTGATTAGTTTTATCTTCATAAGTATGCCATAAAAAATGGCCAATTCTATCACTTCCTGTTATAACAGCCATAAAATTGTCCCAATTTGACTTTTCCCATAAATAATCCATTGTTTTTTTTCTTATTTTTAAAATTCTTAATAATTCATCAAAAAATTTATCCATGGATTGTTTTTTTGCTATTTTAACGTCAATATCAATTTCATATCCAATTTCATTTAATTTTGGTAGTAGTTCCTTAGGAAAAACTGCCTTTTCGAAATCTAAAGCAACAAATCCAGCAATATGAAATCCATTTAGTTCTCTTGCGGGATATGTGAAAGGTACATTTAATATAACATGTTGTCTTTCGGGATTTTTCTCCCAGAAAGTTTTACATTTTAAAGCATTAAAATTCGGAAAACTCATTGTATAAGTATTTTGAATAATTTCTGAAAATCCATATATCCCATGCTCTCCAGCATTCTCTCCTGTTATTATTGAACTCCATGATACTGATGATATATGTGGAATTGACGATCGCATTAATTTGAAACTAAAAGATCTTTTTAAATCATTAAAATTTGGCATAATACCCTGATTGGATAAATCATCCATTAATTCAAAAGGAACGCCATCAATTCCTAATAAAATGTTTCTTTTTTTCATATCTTAAAAAAATCGAATTAATTATTAATAATGTTAGTTTTAGATATGCATTTTTATTTTTCTATTATAGAATTAAAATTTTTCTGAAGCAGATGCAAATATTGAAATTATTTTAATACTTTACTAATCATCTTGACCAAATTATCTTTTGATTGTGCCCCAATTTTAGAATTAATGCTTTTTCCATCTTTAAAAATCATAAAGGTTGGGATCCCAGTTAAATTATATTTACTGGAGGTAATTCGATTTCTGTCTACATTTAACTTAGCAATTAAAATTCTTCCATTATATTCTTCTTTCAATTCATTGAGTATATAATCCATCATTTTGCATGGAACACACCAAGATGCCCAAAATTCAATTAATACAGGTATTTTAGATTTTAGTATATCGATTTCAAAATTCTTATCATTAATTTCCATTATATTTTTCACTTAGCTTTAATTCTTAAAATTCTTTAGTATCAGTTTTCTAAAGTTTTTCTTTTCCTTTAAACAACTATTTTATATGATGATTAAAAAAAAATCATTTAATTAAATTAATTTTTTTTAATTCAAATAAAAATTTAATTAAAAATATTTATTATGATACCTAAATACTTTAAAATTTAATATCTGATTAGTGATTTTCTTATTTATGAAAAAAGTTGCTATTATTGGAACAGGAAACTTAGGAAGTAGGCATTTGCAAGCCTTAAAAACTGTTAAAGAGCATTTAAGAATTTTTGTAGTAGATCCAAGTCCTGATTCTTTAAATATTGCGAAAGTACGATATAATTCACTCCCCCCTAGAGATCATCCTCATGAAGTACAATATTACCAGAAAATTAAAAAATTTGATAATGAAATAGATTTAGCTATAGTTGCAACTAATTCTGATGTCCGTAGACACGTAATCGAGCAATTATTAAAACTAAATTATGTTAAATATCTTATATTAGAAAAAATACTTTTTCAGAAAATTGATGATTATTACTCAATTCAAGACTTGTTTAAGGAGAAAAACTGTAAAGTTTGGATTGATTGTACTAGAAGGATTATTCCAGTTTATAAGAGCACGATTAAAAGCTGGTTTGATAAATTAAAAATATTATTTGTCGTGTCTGGAAGTCAATTTGGAATAATGTCTACAATAATTCATTATATTGATTATATGGTGTACCTAACAGAATGTGATAAGTTTACTGTTGATACCACATATCTGGATCCCGTTTTAATCCAGAGTAAAAGAAATAAATTCTTAGAACTCACAGGGATTTTGCAAACACGTTTTGAGAATGGTAGTCATGGAGTATTCTCTTGTTTTCCAATAGGAAATTTACCAGAAACTATACAAATTTCCACAGATAATATATTGTGCATCATAAATCAAACTGAGGAGACATCATGGGTGTTGAATAGTCAGAATAAGTTACGTTGGGAAACCTTTAACGCTAAATTAATCTATTCAAGCATTTTAACTAAAACTATTGCAGAAGAAATATTCGAAAACGGTGATAGCTCCCTTACTAAATATGATGAATCCATGAAAATTCATATTTCTATCCTCGAACCAATATTAGGTTTTTTAAATGAGAAAACAGGTAATAGATATGATTCTTGTCCATTTACATAAAAAAATAATTGTTGATTAAATGAGTCTAAATACTGAAAAATCTGTTTTATTAGTTGGCGCTGGCCAAATGGCAATTGATTATTCAAAAGTATTGGTTGCCATGAAAATTCCTTTAATTGTTGTCGGGCGAGGTGAAAAATCGGCAAAATCATTTTTAGAGAGTACTAACCTACCAATTGAAATAGGTGGTGTAGATAATTGGTTAGAAAAATCAGAAGTTTATCCAAAATATGCTATTGTTGCCGTAACATGTACAGAATTAGGTAATGTAACTAGATCATTACTTCGACATGGAATCAAAAATATTCTTTTAGAAAAACCAGGAGGCTTAGATGAGCAGGATATTGAATCAGTTAGTAATGAAGCTTTAAAAAGTAGTGCAAACGTGCTGATTGGTTATAATCGACGTTTTTATGCGTCAACACGGAAAGCTAAAGAGATAATAGAAGAAGATGGTGGAGTCTGTTCGTTTACATTCGAATTTACGGAATGGATTCATAAAATGGATCAAAATAAAGATAAATCTATCAAAGAACGGTGGTTATTACATAACTCTACACATGTAATTGATTTAGCTTTTTATCTCGGAGGTGTACCTGACAAAATAGATTGTTATACCTCTGGTGGTTTTGAATGGCATCCTGCAGGTTCTGCTTTTGTTGGAGCAGGGATTACTAAAAGAGGAATTTTATTTTCATATCATTCAAATTGGGATGCTCCTGGGCGATGGTGGGTTGAAATCTTAACAAATCAACGTCGCTTGATTTTTAGACCATTGGAGCAACTTAAAGCTCAAAAGAGAGGAAGTGTAGCTATAGATGATATTAAAATTGATGATAGATTAGATATTGAATTCAAGCCAGGATTATTTCGACAAGTAGAGGCATTTTTAAATGATGATTGGACAGAATTTATAGATATTCACGAACAAGTATCACGTTCAAAACTTTATAAATTGATTTCTGAGGGTAAACCAAATAAATTAAGAAAAACTTAGAATGATTCATATCATTGCTAAAGAAATTTAGATTTATAA
>JBHLMB010000244.1:0-5108 GCA_048938565.1 Promethearchaeota archaeon
ATTAGGAGATCCCGCAGTAGGGAAAACCTCCTTAATTGATAAATATATCACTGGAGCATTTAAAGAAAATTACCAAGGAGTTCGGAAAGGTCCAGGATATCTCCGTCCGTGCCAATGTCCTCTCCCCCCGATAACTGAACTGCGACCGTGGTTGTCGTGTAACACATTATCAATGCTTAAAACAAATCCTAAAAGTATCCTCCTATCGGTTTCATTGTCTATAATCTTTAACGCGTAGGTGTCCTTGAAGTCAAACACGCCCCCTAGGAAAATATCCCTCCAACGATCTGATTTTTCAATTTCAGCAATTATTTTTCCTGTAGAACAATCCAAAATTCTAAAAGACCACCCTAAAAATTCGCCTTGTGCCTCGTACCAGCGATTGCCAAAGGGATCTTCCAAAAAGAACTTTGGGCGAAAAAGCGTGAGGATCTTTTTTTTTATGCGAGCGATAAGGTTACCGAGTGGATCTTTTAAGTCTTGGGCGTTGCGAGCAGTCACTATCTTTTCCTCGAGAGTTGCTGCCACTTCCCCGTTTAATTCTTGAATCTCTACCCTTCTCCTGATACTAAAAATTTTTCTATTCATCCTGCCGATTAAATTGCCGTTTTCATCGAGGATGTCTCCAAATCCCATATCCCACATCTTTTCCTTGATGATGTAGTAATTCCTATTGATATCAAATATGCCTTCAGACGCTCGCACGGCGGGTTCTTCAAACGCAGGTACTTGTTGAACTTGAGATGGCGTGATGTAAGTTTCACTCGAGGCTTCTTCGCCCGAGCTTTCCTCAACCATTATTCTTGCACCGCATACTTCGCAATATTTTTGGTTTTCAACCCGAGTTTCCTGTCCACATTCAGGACAAAACATTATTAATCAAATACCTCATTTTTCATATTAATTCCCATGATTTATTCATGTGAATTCTCTTTATTAAAAGTTAGTAAGTCCAATTTTTGAATCTTCAGTATTAATATGAGTGAAATTGATAGCATTTATTAACATCTTTTTTGATATCCTTGAGTTGGAGTCCGAGACTCATCAAAGTATAAATAAAAATCTTTTTATAAAATCTCGAATTATGTGGACTACTAGGTTAAAAATGAGGTTTCTAGATGAATTCAATGAAACAAGTAGATTTATCGTTTAAAGAGTTATTAAAACAATCCAGTAAGCTTACATTTTTAGTAGGTGCTGGATGTTCTGTCGATCCTCCCTCGAATCAACCGCTCGGACGAGAGATGATCGAGGCCATAGTGAGATTTACCTGCGCTGAATCCGAAGTCAATAAAATTCTTGCTATTGATAATTTAAGGTTCGAGCAGTTGGTGGAAATCGTTCGGGATCAACTCGATGAGGATTTAAAGATTATTGACTATTATAGCCAGTGCGAAAGTCCTAACCTGCAGCACTTCTTCCTGGCCGAGATGCTCAAAAAAGGGCATTTCGTGATGACTACGAACTTTGATTTCCTCATTGAAAGAGCTTTGATTGATTTGGGTGTACCAAAAAATAAAATAGTACCAGTCATTACTGAAAAAGATTTTAAAAAGAAGAAATTTCAAGATCCGAGTAATTTATTTAAAAAAGGAAAAAAAGCGATCTATAAAATCCATGGATCGACTAAAAACATAATTACGGGTGAGAATACTAAGGATTCGCTAGTCGCCACCATTCAAGCATTTGGTTCTGATAAAGAAGGAGAAAGCATTTTTCAATTGCAGAATTTCAAGAGACCTGCTTTTGAAGCCCTCTCAAACGAACGTACATTGGTCATCATTGGTTATTCAGGAAGTGACGACTTTGATGTTGTGCCAACTATTAAAGTGCTTGAAAACATTAAAACTTTAATCTGGATAAGCCATATTCCTGTTGATGGTGGAAAGGAAAGAATTTTTGCAATCGATGATTCTTCAATTGAAGAAACTAGCGAGAGCGACAAGGTTAATCAAATACTCGGAGATATATCGAGAATGCACAACACGGATCAGGTTTATAGAGTAGACGCAAATACAAAACGCTTGGTTGAAGCGAATACAGAACTTGATGTGAATCCTAATTCCGAATCCTTCTCTATGAATCCAATGGATTGGTTCCAGAAAGCCTTAGAAGCACCAGATCAATTTTTACAATATTCAATTCCTTCTAAGATATACGATACTTTTGAAAAACACGAAGATGCAATAAGGTGTTTGAAGCAAATTCTCCACCTAACAGAAGTAAACGAAACCTTAGGCTGGAAAGGATTTGCTTTTAACAACATGGGATTGATTTATCGCGCACAAGGAAATTACCCTAAGGCCCTTGAAATATTCGAGGAGGCGCTTAAGATTAACGAAAAAATTGGAGACATATTTTTAAAAGCTATTTGTGTTAATAATATAGCGGGGATTCATCATATACAAGGAAATTATTCTAAGGCGCTCAAGCTATACGAAGAAGCCCTTGAAATGATCGAAGAGGAGCTTGAAATCGACAATGATCAGATAATCCTTTCAAGAATGGCTATATGCCTTAACAATATCGGCCAGATATTCGAAGCGCAAGGAAAATATTATGAAGCACTAAAAAGGCACCAACAGGCGCTTAAGATCAACGAAAAAATTGGAGACATCTCGCAAAAAGCCATGTGTCTTAATAACATCGCACTGATAAACCATAAACAAGGAAATTACTTCGAGGCGCTCAAGCGATACGAAGAGGCTCTTGAAATTGCCGAACAATTGGGAGAGCCTTCGAAAAAAGCTGTTTATCTTAATAACATCGCAGATATTCATCGCATTCAAGGAGATTACCCTAAGGCACTTGAAATGTTAAATAAAGCGCTTGGAATTGCCAAACAAGCGGATATATTATCGGAAAAAGGCTTATGTCTTAACAATATCGGATTGATATACAATACACAAGGAAACTACACAGAGGCGCTAGAAATATTCGAAGAAGTGCTTGGGATTGCCGAGCAATTGGGAGAACCTTCGAAAAGAGCCATGTGTCTCAACAATATTGGATCGATATATGATACATTAGGAAACCAATCTGAAGCGCTTAAAAGATACGAGGAGGCGCTTGGGATTGCCGAGCAAATGGGAGACCTTTCGGGAAAGTTTGGCTGTCTAAATAATATAGCAAGCATTTTTGCCGGACAGGAGAATTATCCAGAAGCACTTAAAAAATACGAGGAGGTGCTTAGGATTGCCGAACAATTGGATGACCTTTCGGGAAGGGTCCTCTGTCTTAATAACATCGCAAGTATTTATTGCATTCAGGGAGACTACCATAAGGCTCTCAAAAATTCTAACGAAGCACTTTCAATTGCAGAGCAATTAGGAGATATTTCAGGGAAGTTCGCTTGTCTTGGAAACTTCGGGATGATATATCAAGCACAAGGTAATCAACCTGAGGCGCTTAAAAGTTACGAGGAAGCACTTGAGATTGCAGAACAATTGGGAGATCCTTTAGGAAAGGTAGGTATTCTTAGTGTTATGGGGAAAATTTACAATGAACAAGGAAACCTCCCTGAGGCAATCAAGCGATTTGAACAAGCACTAGAGATTATTAACGCTACAGAATTGAGCGAAAGTCAAATTATAGATTCTCTAAAGATTAACCTTGAGAACCTGATAAACAAGATGTGATGTTCCTTTCCACATTCCAATTGCTTTTGAAACGCTTGCCATACTTATCATCGGTATATCAAATCCATACGATTTTCCTCCTGCATCACCTCCATAACCTGCTTTTGAAGATTTTTTCGTTCCACTTACAATTATCCTTTAGTTCCTGTTAATCGCGAGTCACACCACCCTCCAGCTTGAGCGTGATCTCGTCGTTGACATTGAATTTCTTGCGAATTTCCACCATACTTGATGTAGAAATCGTTTTTCTCCAATTTAAATCTTACAACTGCGAAAATTTTTTTATTAAGGCTTCGTCCTTCGTAAAAAGAAAAATGAAAAAAAATATTGTATTTACTCTTTTCTCATAAGCGTGCTCAGCTCGCTCTTGAGCAAATCGCGTATCGCAACGCGAATAACTTCCGAACGGTTTGGATACATATTCTGGTTAACGAGACTTTCTATTCCATCAATATAAGCTTCGGGAAGATGGCAAGTTATTAATTTCATTGACTTTAGCTCCTCCTTCTCGCATTTTGTGCGTGTTTTAAATTATATATGGTATTGAAGTCTTTATATCTGTATAATATCACGGTATTATATGGATAACCAAGGATTATCCCTTATTCAGCCTAATTTGTATATCCTCATATTAATACTTGAATCATTATCGCTACGATATTGTATTCCATTATTTGTTTTTCATACAAGTAGGTAATTTTTAAATTCCCTTCATGGGATTTAAATTCTATTCGCTCGGTCAATTCTGTTAGGAAATGGCAATCGAATACGGGCTCAACCCGGAGCCCTCTATCCCGTCGGCCGAAATGGCGTTCGGGAATGCTTTCTTTACGATGTTGTAGGCTGCGTTCACGTCAGCGTTGATGAGCTCCCCCTTGCTCAAACGAAACAATCCACGGCTCACGCGCCTTCCTTGATACCTGTCGCGCCTCTCGATCGGCTCGTTGTCCAAGAAGCTACATTTCGAAGTAAACGATTCCTCGACCATCACGAGCTCGATCCCGACTAACTCCGCCTTGTACGCAATCTGGTTCACGAGCTTGAGAAACGGCACTTGAACGAAGTTTTGATTGTTTTTCCTTCCGATGTTAACGCCTTGCTTCCAGGAAACGTTATATCCGACGACGATCCTCCCAAAGCCGTGCGCAACGCAATAGCAAACGATGGCTCTCGAAATCTTGTGAAAGGCGTCGTTAATTCTATTGTTCCGCCTCATCGCGAGCTTTTGAAGCCTCCTAGTTTCGAATCCTAGACCCTGCTTGTCCTTGAGACTCGAGTACCTGGCGCGCTGCTTGTTGTAGTATTGGTTGATGGACTTGATAGCGCCGCCCTTAATGACAGCGGGCTTGAGCCCTGCGTTATTTACCATGGTCACGACGTTATTCAAGCCCAAATCAATCCCGACAATTCGATCATCGTTTAACTTCAGGTCGGTCTCTTCTCGCTCGTGGACGATTTCCAGCGCGTAGT
>JBHLMB010000245.1:0-5095 GCA_048938565.1 Promethearchaeota archaeon
ATTATAATGAAAACGGATTGAGCGAACTGTTGGCACTTTACGGTTCTGCTTACAACGTAAATATCAAAATATTCAAAGGTATGGAAAACTCAATGGATCAATTTTATACTATCTTCAGATTTTCTGTAATACCTATTTGCTTTACTATTTATACATTTATTTTCAAGTTTTTATACGAGCTTAAGTGGAATACAATTGAATTAAAATCAGAAAAATAAAAAGAAAGAGGAAAAATAATAATGGTAGACCAAGAAAATAGTCTTTTAGGTTTAATATTAACACCGATTGTATTGTTTCTTTATACAATCATCTTTAAGTATCTATTCAAGCTTAAGTGGAAATCTCTTGAATTTCGAATGTTAGCGATAATTAATTTTTTAATTTCTATTGTAGGAGATGTCATCTTATTGCTTTTTGGCGGTTTATTCATAGATGATATGGTGATTATTAATATTTTTTCAATCATATTTATACTGGGTCCTATTACATTTGGTGAATATTATATTATAAAAAAGTTGGTACGGCAAAATAGTATCATTCAGTTTAGAACCAGACGAATGGAAAGTGTGATAAATGCTAGCGAACAAGCCTCACAAAGGCTCTCAGAAAGCGCTACGGCCTTGGCTGCAAGCGCGAACGAGGTGAACGCTTCCGCAGAGGAGATCTCAGCAACAACCGTTGAAATCGCTCGAAAAGCCGCAAACCAAGAATCCACGCTCTTGGAGATAAACAAGATGACAGAGCAAATCAGGAATATCGTAAAACTCATCACGAATCTTTCTGAACAAACTAACCTCTTAGCATTGAACGCTAGCATAGAAGCGGGGAGAGCGGGAGAGCACGGCAGGGGTTTCGCAGTCGTTGCTGAAAGGGTTCAAAAGCTCGCAGAAGAGTCAAAGAGCTCAGTCGAACGCACGGGTGAGATCGTGGACTTCATCACGAAGAACATATTAAACGCGTCGATGGATAGCGTGGAAATGTCAAGAGGGATGGAAGAGATCAGCACGGCAACTGAGGAGCAAACAGCGTCCATGGAGGAGATATCCGCAACGGCGGCCCAACTTGGTCAAGAAGCTTACGCCTTGAAAGAAGCGCTCGCACAGGACATTAAGGGTCCTGTAAAGAGCGTAAATACGGGCGGAATCAAGAAAAAAAAGCTCTTCAAGAATTAAATCAATGATTCTTTGATAAAATAATAAAAAAGAGGAAAAAAGAAAATGGCTTTTGATCAATATCAAATACTAACTTTGATATTTACACCAATTGTATATTTAGCAATTATTGTTGTTTTTAAGTTTCTTTTCAAGCTTAAATTGAATTCTCTTGAATTCAGAACGGTTGCTATAATAAATTCTTTACTTTGCTTGGTCATGATAGATGTCCTGTTATTGTTTGGAGGTCTCATCCCTGATAGGATAATTGGTACTGGTTTTTTAACCTTAGTTATATTCGTTCCTATCGTGCTTGGTCAATATTATATCGTGAAGAATTTAATAAAGCAAAAAAAAATGATTTTTCATAGAACTCAAAAAATGGAGAATGTGATAGACGCCAGCGAACAAGCGTCTCAAAGACTTTCAGAAAGCGCCACAGCACTGGCAGCCAGTGCGAACGAAGTTAACGCATCCGCCGAGGAAATATCTGCGACAACGGTGGAAATCGCAAGGAAAGCCGCAAACCAAGAGTCCACGCTTCTAGAAATAAACAAGATGACGGAACAAATTCGGAACATCGTGAAATTGATCACTAACCTCTCAGAACAGACCAATCTATTGGCATTAAACGCAAGCATCGAAGCAGGAAGGGCGGGAGAACACGGCAGGGGTTTCGCGGTCGTTGCCGAAAGGGTTCAAAAGCTCGCAGAAGAGTCCAAGAGCTCGGTCGAGCGCACGGGAGAGATTGTGGACTTCATCACGAAGAACATCTTGAACGCTTCAATGGATAGCGTGGAAATGTCCCGAGGAATGGAAGAGATCAGCACGGCAACGGAAGAGCAAACCGCTTCCATGGAAGAGATATCGGCAACAGCAGCTCAACTTGGTCAAGAAGCATACGCCTTGAAAGAAGCTCTCTCTCAAAACATAAAAACTCCTGAAAAAAGTTCAAGCTCGGATATTGAAAAAAGAAAGCTCTTTAAATAACAAAAAATCTCTTCTCTTTTTTAATTCAATACTATTTGAAATAGTTTTATATACTTATCAAATTCATCTTCAATCAGTACATAATAAGTGAATTTTCCTTTCTTCCATCCTTTTATTAGTCCAACTCTTTCTAAGTGCCTTAAATGATGAGATATTGATGGTTGCGACTTGTCTAATATGGCTTCTAATTCGCAGACGCACTGCTCGCCTCTTTCTTTTAATGTTTTAACTATTATCAAGCGGTCCTTATTTCCTAATGCGTTGAAAAATTGTAATAACTTGGCGAAATCTTGATCTTTCTTCAGTTCCAAGCCATAAGCTTGCAATTCCTCGAAAATTATGTTTTCACAACAACCATCCCAGCACGCTTGCATTATTTGCTTTATTTCTTTTTCTCTTGAAAGATCCATAATTCAATTCTTTGTGATATCTATTGTTACTTATAGGATATAATGATTTAAATTTTTGTTTAATCAGATAATTTGATCTTTATTTGGATAAAAATATTTTTAAGTGAGTGCTTCTATATATCTCTCAAGCAATAAAATAATAATTTATAAAAAATAATAATGAGTTTAACTCAAGAGAGAGAAAGCATTCATATAGGAGTAATTTCAGATGGAAAATATGGAAATCGGGCATATGATAATATAAACTCTATTTTTAAAGTAAATTGGATTATCGTTCCAGATATTCCAACGAGTGTGTTTTTAGATAATCCTGTTGAACTCGATGTTCCCGAATGTGATTTATACATTTCTTATGTTCGACATCCAGATATTATTCTACAATTAGTAGAATTAGGAAAGCCATTAATTCTAGGAATCCTTCCAGGAATTGGATTATATAATCAAGCCAGATCAATTAATCCAAGAGTGATTCATGCAAGAACAATGTGTTCTTTAAAAAGCAACACGGGAATAAAAGAAGTTGATGAATTTGCAAAGATCTTTGGAAAACCAATATATACAACTAAAATTGACAGAGATCTAACTATATCACACATTGAAGTAAAACGCTCTTCCTTGTGTGGTTCTTCTGAAGCGGGCGCACGATTTTTGAGAAATAAGAGTCTAAATGAAAAGAATCTGCGTGATTTTGCTTTAAATGTATGTCATAAGTGTAAAGCTCCACGATTTGGACGAACTTGCGATAAGGAGGTAGCAGGTTTGATCCATTTGCTTTCATTATTTGATAGCATTCCTCCTGAAGCGAAAAATCGAATTGATAAAGATCTAAAGGAATTCATCCATAGCATACAAGAAGAATATATAATTAGAACAAATCTTGGATAGCTTATAGAAAAAGTGGTAATTATGGCCGTAGTCTACATGCGTAAATTAGAAGAGGAACCAGAAACATACGATAAGAATTTCACAACTCTTACTAAAGGTGTAAATTTAGAGGTAAATGAGTGGATACTTGAAAAAATTGGTAAATCAGAAACGATCTTAGAAGTCGGTTGTGGTACTGGTTCCCTGGCATCTAAAATGGCCATCAAAGGAAATAAAGTAATGGCGATTGATAAAAATTATAAAATGATCAGTCATGCGATGCAAAATTATCCTATTGATAGCGATGTGAATTTATCGTATCAAATAGGTACACTTTCAGATTTTTCAATCGAATCCCAATCGAAAGATATATTGGTATCTACTTTCATGTTATCGGAACTTCGCCCATTAGAACAACAAATCTTTCTTAGAAACTCGTGGAAAGCTTTAAAGCCTGGTGGTAGAGTATTATTAGCGGCAGAATTTATTCCAACAAAAATTTGGAAAATTCCTTTTAAAATAAAGCGATGGTGGTACAAGAAAAAACTCAAACTTCTCCGTCTAAATCAAACTCACTTACTACATTGGTTCCTCAATTATCTCGAACCAATTGGTTTTTATATTTCGGATCAAAAAAAATGGAAGCACGGAGCGATTCAAGTATTAGAATTAAAAAAGAGAAATCCGAGTGGGCTTAAAAAACCAGGATATTATATGCCAAAACTTGCGAAATTCAAGGGAATTAAAAGTCGACTGAAAATTTTGAGATGCTTGTTGACAGGACAAGTCGACAAAGTGCCAATAGAGCCTGGAATATATCAATCAGGTAATCCAACAAAAGATTCTCCTATCATAGTCACTTCAAATTACGAGTACACATACATAAAGGTAATGAACGACCTCAAAGGAATTGACGCACGGGTATTATGTGTAGATTCAAATGGAATAAACGTGTGGTGTGCTGCCCGCGGTAATAATTTTGAAAATAATCAACTTCTCGAAGCGGTTGAGGCAACGGGCATTCAAGATTTAGCCACACAAAGAATGTTAATTTTACCACAACTTGCTGCGGGAGGGATTTCAAAACCCCTCTTACCTGAAAAATCTAAATCATTTCCATTCATCATCAAGTATGGTCCTATATGGTCGAGTTCATTACCGCAATATCTTAAAGACATGCCCAATAGAAAGACTGAAAAAATGAGAGTATTAAAGTTCAGTTTATCCCATAGAACACGAGCTTTTATCACTCACACATCGTTTTTATTTCGGAAAGTTTTTTTATTGCCAATAGTATTTGCTTTAGCGCTTTTCTTGGTCCTTTCAATCATCTTTCCACATGTTTGGACGAATAAAATGATATTAATAGGTGAAGTATGTTTATGGATAATTCTTACAAATGCGCTTCATTGCTTTCTATTTCCAATTTCTAATTTTACGCGGAAGTTTATTAATAAAGGGATCTTTTTTGGTGGAATTAATATAATCGTTTTAGGAATATTGACTTACCTTTTACATGAATCTATCTTGATAATATTATTAAATATGAGTTTCTTTTTTTGGATTGGATTTTTTTCAACGATGTCCTTCAGCGGATACACGATGTCCACAAATCCGAAAGAGATTCAAAATGAATACCCCCTATTTACAAAATTAAACAGGATTTTATTGGCTATTAGC
>JBHLMB010000001.1:0-8246 GCA_048938565.1 Promethearchaeota archaeon
TACCTTTTATTGAATTTCTATTAAAAGGTAAAAAAGAAAGATATAAAAAGGCATGTGGTACAAAAGTGAAATGAATTTTCCTCATAAATGTTTTGTTGATATAATTAATAGCGAATTCATTCTTAATGATACGCTTTTAATTCCAAACCTGATTAAGCATAAATTTTCGTTTTTCTCACAAATAAAAGAAAATCCTTTACTTTATAAAAAAAAAGGATCAAATACTATTTTGTTCTATCTTTACTTGAGCTCTAAACCGCAAGACCAACAATTATCTCCATTGTCTTTCAGAACCTTCACACATTTTTGGCAGTAAAATGATTGACAATGAGGGCATAAATAAACATCACCTTCAATTTGTCCCTTGTGAACCAAGCAGGTATATTTAGGTTTTTCAACGCTAAATTCTGCTTCAGTTTCTTTTCGTTCCTTCTCAAGTTTTTCAATATCTATAATTTCGTTTATTTGAGGTCCTTTTGCTATCATCGCATCCATTTTTTGGATTGCTTTTTCTTGAAATTTGATTAATTCCTCACTTAATAAACTTGTTGAAGATGAATCCATTTCATCAATAATCAATCTTCTTTTTCTTTTATGAGATTTGTTTGATTTTTTCAATATTTCTGAACCCAAGATCCTTGCTTTAGAATTACCTCAAATGATGATAAGATATATTTCTGTTATTTCGTGCAAAAATTTGAGGAGTTATAAATTTATCGTTCTTTTAAAAATTAGAAAATCATTTGCGTCTAGAAAAATATATTATGTCAAAAAATCTATACCCATTTTGAAATTGTATAAATTATATTATTATATTTTAATAATATTATAATAATGCTTACAATTAATAATGTATTATTAACCATATCTTTGATATTACCGATATCTTTAAATATAAAAAAGATTAATCGTAACGTAACGGAGTTATGGGAGGATATGGCAAACGAAAAAAGGTGATAAAAAAATGAATAAAATAAAAATATCAGTGAAAATAAATGAAAAATATAACAGAAATAATCGAAATAAATATTCAATTCACGAGAGCGGAGCATACTGCCCTAGACATAATGGCGTTTGCCCATAATACGACTATCGAGGAATATATTAAGTATAATATCCTGATGGTTAATCTCTCTCACCGATTGGAGTTAGGATTCGCAGATGAAGATGATGTCTACGATTTTCTATAAATTTTAAATTAATTTTTTTCTTTCTTTTTTTTCGATTGTGATCCTTTGTGAACGGGTTTGAAAAGATCAAATTATGCGTTATAATCCGTTTTGGCGGCTCCTAATCACATTCTAATAAGTTTAACTTATGAAAATTGACTGTGCAATAGAATGGGAGTAAATTTAAATATACAATTATAAAGATCTGATATTATAAAAGTTCAAAAAAAATGGAGAAATTATTATTTCTTCTCAATTTGACTTTAGAAGGATTAACTGGATCCCCCATCTGTAATGAACCACATGTAAGTGGAATCGAGAAGGTTCCTTGCAGCCTCAGCAGCTCCTCCTGAAGTATATGTAGAGTTACCACCGTGAAAGGAGAAACCCATCTGCAAGGAGGTTAAATTTGACCACCCAATGAGTAGAGTGATCTCTTCCTTTTCCAATAGTATATTATTATGAAGAATTATAGCAAAAATGTGTGTTTTGCTGAGCTTGTCAATTAAGAAACAGCTAAAAATAACAAATATTGATTGATAATATTATTATCGAGTCGTTATCTCGTGTGAATTTCTATGATATCCAGATCCTCAAGCTCGTAATCCAATCCTACTTTTTTTCGTTTTTGCCTGGCACTTTCACGTATAACTATAGCGTGATCAAATAATTCGTAAAATGTCTTGTGTATTTTAATGGCCACATCCTTTACGGTGGAACCTTCATCGAGGATTAAAGGTTTTTCAGCAACTCTACCTGCGTTCTTGGTATAGATCTTTATCTTTTCTAGAAATGATAATATTTTTTCTCCAAAGTCCTGAGGAAAATTTTCCGTATGGACGCTCGTTCCTAATATCCAGGGAAACACGCCCGAATATTCCTCCTGTATTTTTTCAAATTCTTCCGAAGTATGAGGTAAGTCGCCTTTCGTGCAAATTAAAGCGACCTTACTATACACGACTGCTGGTGTTAGCGCATCAACGATGTCATCGAGCGATATTTTTCCATATATTTTCACGATTCCATTGCGTATGCCATTTTCTCTTACTAATTCCTTTATTTTTTCAGTCAATTCGGGAATGTCCGTATTTTCCTTTGCTTCTTTCGTGATGTAAAACACTTGAATCCTGTTTGAACCAGTTTTTTCAATTGTTATCACCGGAGGTTCGACATTCAAGCGAATATCAGCTTCGTCAAGCTCGTGCATTAATAGATCTATTTGCGCTCTGTAATTCCTCGATAAATCAACAATCAAGCATAATAAGTCAGCTGCTCGAGCTTGAGCAAGAATTTCCTTCCCGTTTCCAACGCCTTTTGAAGCGTCTTCCATGAGAGAGGGCATATCCACTATTTGAAAGCGCACATTTTTATAATTGTATATCCCTAACTCGGGAATGGCCGTGAATTTACCAATCTTATCTTTTGCCGCACCCGTTAAAAAGTATAATAAAGAAGTTTTGCCCGCTCCAGGCGTGTGGTAATCGCTTAAAAATATTATTTGAATGCCTTCTTTTTTAATGGAAAAAGGACTTACTGGTTTAGATGTTTTTGACTTTTGTTTTTTTTCCTCTACTTCGCGTCGTAGTTTTGCAAGACGAGACTTATTTAAAGCAACAATCTTTTCTGTTGCTTTATGTTTAGGAACTAAAGAGAGAAATTCTTCCAATCTCTTGATTTTCTCTTCTTTTGAACCAGCGTCTAGATATTTTTGATAGGCGGCTTGGGCTTCTGGACCTATATTTGACGATATTTCTACCAACCCCATGTAAGGTGATTGATGAGTGCTAAAAAATGCTCCGAAATCTATCTTCGGTTTTCAAACTTAGATCGCCTAGTAATTCGTCGATTCTTTTGGAAAATTTTTGGAAATACTTCTTTTTCTTGCTAAAAATATCGTAAAAAGAAAAGCGATTCAAAAAATATGCGTTAATTTTTTTTAAGTGTGTTTTTACTACTTCCGCATCGGTTTCTTTTTCAATAATGGCGTAGTTTAATAAGGGAACTTTATCGTTCGGTTCGTTACCCAGATCGGGAGGATTAATCATTTCACAATAACATACTAGCTTATAAGAAGCAAGGGAAACCATATGAATGTCGTCTCCAAATACTTCGGTTGTAAAGCTTTCCAAAGCGGACAGAAAACCCGCTCGCAAGTTTGAATCCAAAACATTGTCAGAAGAGGAGTAATATTTCCGATCGATCAAGTTTCTTGGACCTAGATTAATCCCAACTTCCAAAATCGCCATATTATCGCACTTTTTAGAATTTTATTTCAGTATCCTAACTTACTCAATTATTTAATTATATAAAACATCATAAAAAATATAACTTACCATTCAAATATCGTTTTTAACAAATATAAAAGTTTACTTCTAATTTAAGTTTAAAAAAAGAGATTAGACCAACGGTGTGAATTCTTAACTTAGTTATAATTCAAGATTAATTTGGTTCTTATAAGCGTTGTACGTGTTTTGAAGTAAAAAACTTACAGTCAATGGGCCAACGCCTCCAGGTACAGGCGTTATCATTCCACATTTTTCTAAAACTCCATCAAAATCTACATCACCACAGGGCTTGCTGTCAACTCTATTAAATCCTACATCAAGGATAATTGATCCTTCCTTGATTTTTTCTTTTGTAATAAAACCTGGCTTTCCAACTCCAACAACTAGTACATCCGCTTTTTTAGTAAAGGCCTCTAAATCTTCCGTATAAGAATGACACACTGTAACGGTTGCGTTCCTCTTAAGAAGCATGAATATCAAGGGTTTTCCTACGAGATTTGAGCGATTTACTATTACCACATGTTTTCCTTGAATGTCAATATTATAATGCTCTAAAAGCGCTATAATTCCTTTTGGCGTGCAAGCCGATAAATCTTCGTTGTAATCGAATAATTTTCCCCTGTTTATTGGGTGAAATCCATCAACATCTTTAATATGTGAAATCTTTTCTAACATTTCTTCAGTATGATCCCGTAAACTCAATGGAAGGGGTAATTGAAGTAATATTCCGTGGACACTTCTGTCTTCATTGATTTCTATTATTTTTTTCTTTAAGGCCTCCTTTGAGATGGATTCATCAAGGTCGACCATGATTGATCGAATGTTTACTTCAGCACATGTTCGGTGTTTGATGTTTACATACACTTTAGAACCAGGATCACTACCAACTAATATCGTAGCAAGCGCTGGTTTGATTCCACATTTTTCAATTGCTTTGTCGATCTTCTTTTTAAGTTCAGAATTTAAAATATCCGCTAATTTTTTACCGTTTAGAATTTTTTCCGACATTAGAAATCCATATTCATTTATTATAAAAATAGGAGGGAAAAATTATAACATCTTTTTCCGTCGTCTGTGCAAAAAGTAAGTGCCTAAAACTAGTACTCCTACAACTATTAATATTACGATTAATACAATATAATCGAATTCAACCATCCACACTTGAACATCCAGAGTACCTCCAAGAGCAACAATCGTAAAAACAGCATACTTCGAGCTAGATATCGACGATGGTCCATCACCAACAATAATATCTGCGAATCCACCATCTTGGATGTTTTGTCGAGAATATACCCAGTTTATTGTAGTTGATGTATGAAGATTTACCGTATTCCCATCATTTTGGAGGATCTTCAACGCACTAACGCAATAATAAGTACTACTGAGAAGTGAATATGCTGCAAGTTCATCGGGTAAATATCCTCCTTGGTTAATGCTGCTTGAGTTAATCCCTGAATAAAACGAGGAAAGATAGTTTATAGTGGTTTGTGGATTTTCAAGCCGATCTAACGCAAGAGCGTTGTTTAAGATCGAAAGAGCGCAAAATGTATTGATTATTGAAGTCTGAGAAGAACTATTTGTACCAGTAAATCCTCCATTAGTATTATAACACGATAATGTCCAATTTACATGAATTTCGTCAATAATATATGTATTATTTACGATTGATATTATTTCTAATGCAAAATAAGTTGAAAGCATCGTAGCGTCGTATGTTGTCGTGTTGTCTGGGGCATAACCACCTCCTACCTGACTTGAAGTATTTATAAAGTTCAGTATTTTTCCTTCTAAACTCGAATTAACTTCGTAATCCGTAGTATTTAGAAGGTCTATTGATTTTAAGATGTAATAGATGTCGTAAACATTACCATCGTTTTGATCGAATATGGTCTGCAATTCATTTTCTAAATATTTATGCATTTCTTTTAAATCTTCAGAATCTATGGCGTTAAAGTGTGTTAAAACTTCTATTGCGTGTAAGGTTGACTCATAGGTTGCCCCAAAACCTTGATTATCTTCGTTTTTCGTGCTATTTATAAAATTTATAACATAACTTTGTCGTGATGCAGCACGAGCTAAGGGCGTTAAGGCAATAAAGCTTACAATAGAAATGACAATAAATAGACTCCAATTTTTTTTTTTCAATTCGTTTGCCTCGATATGAATTCTAGAATTTTAATTCTTTAGAATTTTTGTTGTAATTAAAAATTAACGATATTTCAGGAAAAAAAAGATTTCTTAAAGTAAATTTTAGCAATATGAACAATAATCTCTCAGACAAAATTTGTATTTTTTTAAGAAAAATAAAACACGCTCAAAAATGATAGTGTTAAAGACCTAGATTTAAAAAATTGAACTTATATCTCGGTATAGGAGTTCTGGATTAGCCTGAAATTGTTCATGAGTTATAAATAAATTCAAGAACGACGGTAAACTCCCCAATATTGACGCACCATAAAAGGTTGCGTGGTTGAGATTATCAGGGACGAAAAATTTTAGCATCCCTTCAGTGTCAGAAGATTCATAAAAACCAGAAAATTCAGGAGCATGGTTTTCTTCTACGGTTTGTTCAGACATCGAAGGTAATTCGGGTAAAATGAGTTTTTTACCGCAATAAGGGCAAAACACGGAAGTATTGTCTTTTATTGTTTTTTTACAATGGGGACATTTTCCTTCCTTGTGTTTGTTTTGAGGAGTAGCCCCCAATTTAACATCCAAGGAGATTTCAGCAACTTTCATTGAAGCTCCACAAGAAGGACAGAATTCCTTACCATCAATTAATTTAACGAGTGTTCCACATTTAGAACATGTGTCTTTTTCTTTTTTCTTGCTTTTAACGGCTTCCAATTTTTTAGGTTTTAATGAAGGGGCGTTCTCGGAATCAAAATTTTTAGTAGGTTTTGGAATTGGCCCTAATTGAGGAAGTAAAGCAATTAGTTCTGATCGATAACGCTCCTCAAAACCAGGGTACGATAAATTGCCACCTGATAAGACAATATGTGAAAGAAGTTCGCTCCAATAAGCGCTGTTTATGCTATATAATGACGAGATTGTTGCTTGAGGAAGGCTTTGAGAATTGGCATTAATAAGGGAGGGTTGGAAAAGAACTTCAGGTGCTAAATAAAGGATATTTTGGGGTATGTTAAGATAAGTTCCGTCAGGCATAGGATAACTGAAATTTTCTCCAGATTTAGGAGGATTATTTGGATTTAAAATGAAATAACAGTTTTTTTCCACGATTTCTCTCATTATTTCTTCTACGGCAGAGGAGGTAATATTAATTCCTTCTCTCATTAAAAGCGTCCTGAGGTTATTGATGATATCCATTCCAGCAAGATTTAATTTTTGTACCGCCTGATAATAAATCTTTCCGTTAATAATGGGAACGATTGTTGTAATACCATGTCCACTTTCCACGACTAACCCCGTAGTAAGACCAACTGCAAAAACGGATAGCACGGGTGAAGGTACCATTATCAGACTTTGGACTCTATGAGTTTCAAAAAGTACTCTTGCGATGTATTCTTTGGATTCTCTATGGATGAATGATGGCTCAACATAAAAGACGGGATAAGCAGAAAGATTTTCAATTCGAAGTAGCGTGTAGAATATATGATTAAGTATTTCGTAAAAATCTTCCCAACTCATAATCGTTGTTCTTTCAATTGGTCGCTTTACTTTTAAAACGCCTCGCATCTTCATTGCGTCGTCTCCCACATATATGCTTCTGGTAGATACATCAGCCATTACTGCTTTATATTTCTCAGTACCTGTAATGCAAGGAAAAACAAATCTTGGTCCTGGTTCGCCCGCAAATCCAATTTTCACATAAGCACTACCCATATCAATTATTATTGGCGTACCCGCTTTTGGTATTGGCATCATCTTTTAAACCTTAGGAAATTGAAATTTATTAAATCGCGTTAAGAATGTTATATTATTGTATCAACAGTATATAAAAAGATTATAACAACTTATAAATTCTTGTAAAAAACAATAAGTTGCTTCATTCTCTTGGTATAAAAAGCCTGAACACTTCTTTAAACAGAGGTTTTTACATTGTTTTTGAAGTGAATCTGCGGCTAAAATTATTGATTAAAATTTAATCATTCCGTTAAACTGGAAAAAAAAATTATTCTCATTCAGATTGGGGTTCATTTTTCGAATTTATATCTACTTTTGATTTTTCGAAGAAAAAGTCTTCTATCTCCCATTAATAAAGATATGAATAAAAAAATATAATCTAGGATTTTACTTTAGCTAGGAATATAATATTTTTTTCAAAGGTTTTTTAATAACATGGAATGGAGTAGATGTAAAATAGTATTTTGAATTACCAATCCAATTAATTCGTTGTCTTTATCAGCAACAACGGGTAATCTTTCAATATTGTATTTAAAGAACTTATCCAAGGCGTCCATTATCGTATCGTCCTTATATAAAACAATAGGTTCTGGAGTCATTAGATCTTTGATAGTAGTCTTGGGAGATTCTAACGCAACGGCAAAGCGCGCCAATCGTATGTCTCTTTGAGTTATGATTCCAATAAGTAGCTTGTTCTTCGAATTGTCGACAACAGGAAGACCACCAATCTTCTTTCTTAGCATTAAAAGTTCCGTGGCGCTTATTTTTTCTTCAGGAGTTGTAAAATAAAGAGGATCATATATCATTACTTCGGAAACCTTTATTTCTCCGAATTGTTTAAGAGTATTAACTTCCATCATCATGTTCTAAAATGAAATAAAATCAATAACAATATTTTTTCTACTGATTATGGAAATAAATCATTGCT
>JBHLMB010000001.1:8256-12223 GCA_048938565.1 Promethearchaeota archaeon
CTGATATTAAAAAATATTTTTATTTAAATTGAATATCTTTCAAGGTATCTGAAAGTTTTTTTTCGTATTCTTTAAAAACACTAAGCAAATATTTCCCCCATTTGTTGAGTTTTACCCATCCTCCGCCTCCCGGACCTCCTTTTCCTGTCGTGACAGGTGAAAATCCAGTTCGTTCTTCTATCCTTTTAAGAATATTCCAAGCGTATTTGTAGGAAAATTTCTTTGGTGCTATATTCAATGCGCTCGTTAAGGAACCACCATCGTTTTTATCGATATTTTCCAAAAGTTTCGCCCATCCCCCTCCCAGTACGCTTTTTCCTTCAAATTCAAGCCATAATTTTGATCCAATGCGTATCTTTTCTTTTAATTTTGTGATGTTTATTTCTTCACTCATGCCATTGTCAGCTATAATTGGATATAAAAAAGAACATATATGTAAATTGAACGACTTTTTAAAAAAATTACTGAAATCAAGTTTTACGATATTGCAATACATTTCCTAAATAGCTTCTTATGGCATTAAATCCAGCTTTATATGCAAAAACAATAAAAATATAACAAAAGCAATTTTTCTTTTTATAATTATTTAAGAATAACGATATCATGTTTTTCCATAACACTAACAGGAAAAAAAGAGGAATAAAAGTACTTGATAATGTCTATTATTTTCCCGAGTTTGAAGGACAACTGGATTGTAATATTTACTGCATAGTTGATGATAAATCCGAAGAAATCGCTCTTTTTGACATTGGAAATGGAATATCATTAAAAGCCTTGTTTGATGGGCTAAATAATTTGAATTTTGAGCCAGAAAACATTACTAAAGTGTTTATTACTCACGAGCATGTTGACCATGTACTAGGCCTTTACCAATTAATCGAAAAAAGAAAAAATAATCCTCCCGAAATATTTGCTTATGGTGAAACTACTAAAATCTTAAATACTGGGGATGAGAAACAAATATTCCCGGATAATCTTGGAATTAAAGCAAGCATGTTTGGTGTAGATATAACATCCTTGGAAGTAACCGATATTACCGAAAAATCTAAGATAACAATATTTCCTGGACGAGAGTTTAGCATCCACTATACTCCAGGACACTCGTTAGGATCAATATCTTATTATAATGCTTCAGAAAAAATACTGATACCAGGTGACGTGGTATTCACACAGGGAAGCTTTGGAAGGTTTGACTTTCCAGGAGGATCCATAAAAAGTCTTCAAGATTCAATTAAGTTTCTCAGCAGTTTAGATGTTGTATATTTGTTACCTGGACACATGAACCCAAGTAAAAATGGAAATCGAGATATAAAAGCTTCGCTTTCGAATATTAGCATGTATGGTTCATTTTTCATATAAGAAAATATATAAAGCGTAAAAAAAAATATTATAAATACTAAAGAAAATCTATAATGGCGATTAAAACGACACAAAATAAAACCGAAAAAAAAAAAGTTTACTTGAGAACATATCCGAAGATTATTTTTATGTACCCCCTATTTTTGACTAGTCTATTTTTTTGGATCATTCAAGCAGCCTTGACAGCAGTGGGAGAACCTCCAAACACATTATTAGGATATATTTGGTTCATTGTCTTTTTTATTAACTTGTTTGTGATGGGATTTGATTTTCCATTCAATAATTTCTTAATTCTCGTCTTAGGAATCGTCATAACAATCTTAGTTCTCATTCTTTTTATCTTACCCAACATCCAAGAACCCACATTAATAATTTTTAATATTGGCTCTTCAGCAGATTATTACGCATTGATGACATTCGTGTTGGGTTTCATGCTTGGATTTGTCTTGCTTAGCGCTCGATTTAATTATTATAAAGTTGAAAGTAACGAAATTTTCCACATAAAGGGCATTTTTTCAAATACAGCTAATCGATTCCCCGTGAGAAGCTTGAGAATAAAACATCAAGTGACGGATGTGCTTGAATTTCTTCTTTTAGGGGCAGGATCAATAACATTATACCCAAAAGACGACGAGGCAATTCATTTATACACGGTCGTTCGCGTGAAAAAAAAAATGAGCAAAATCGACAAATTATTAGGTGAACTATCAATAATAATAGATAATTCCACGCAAGATAGCTGATTACAATGCAGGAAATACAAGATACTATTCGAACTATATTTAAAATAGAACTTCATTGATATATCTGGCTGTTTATAAAATTAAAATAATAGACACTTCCATATTATCAAATCCCCATAATGTTATTACATATTAATATCAATCAAGTTCATTTATTTGAAAAAGCTTTTTAATCAGTATATCTATATTAATTTCTAATAACTATATTATAAATAATGTTGTTACAAAAAAAAAAAGTGAATAAGATGTCTGAAAAACCTAAAAAAAAGAGAGAAGAAGTGATTTTAAGATCCTACCCTAAAGTCATATTCTTTTGGCCTCTTTTGATCACTTCTCTTATATTGTATTTGATAGAAGCTATGGATGCTAATGATATAAACGGTTCACTAGGATACATTTGGTTTATGGTATTTTTTGCTAATATTTTCGTCATCGCTTTTGACTTCTCGAGTACCAAGTTTTTCATCCTCATAATGGTGATTGTAGTTGTAATACTTGTACTTATCTTTCTAGTTCTTCCATATGTAACCATAGAGGCAGAGCAATTTCAATTAGATCTTGGATTGCCCTCAGGTTTCTACGGAGTAATGTTTTTAATTTTAGGGCTGATATTGGTATTTGTTTTGATTACTTGTCAATTCAACTACTGGAAAGTAGAAAGAAACGAGATCTACCACAAGAGCGGTATCTTCACCTCTGCTGAAAGAATTCCAACGAAAAGCTTGAGAATTAGAAAAGAGATTCCCGATGTGTTCGAATTTTTCATATTACGAGCAGGATCTATTACATTAATGCCTGGACACGGTGAAGTCGTACACCTTAATACGGTTCTTAACATCAACAACAAGCAAGAACAAATAGACAAACTTCTATCTCAAGTGAGAGTGGAAATCGACGATCAAGCTTAAGTCTTAATTATTATACTTGTTTCTATTTTTTTTCTTTCCTATTTCTAATTAATCAGTTTACCATAATATTCCACTTTTATTCAAACATAGTATTCATTAAGCGCTAGTGATAATTTAATCATTAAAAAAATTATTATTATATTATAAACTATCATTATCCTACATCATGTTCGACATTGAAGATTTTCAAGATAACACGATACTCGGGCAGATTGCAGAAAAGTTAAACAAACTTTATGTAAAGGATAAAAAGATCAAGATTGCCAAAATTATCAGCGAAAATTTGGAACCTCTTGTAGAAGAGGAAGATTCAGTCGTGCCCGTGACATACTTGCTTAGCATCATCGCAGAAAACGACATTGAACGAATATCAGAAAGTGTTTTATCTAAAGTTGAGCCGTTTCTATCGTCTGAAAACGAGAAATTAAAGACGAATTCCATCTTAATCGTAGGATTTAAAATGCTTTCTAGCACAGATTACAAGCACGGGTATTTATCCAAATTTCTAAGCTTATTAATAGACGATTCCGAGGACATAAGGCATAATGCTCATTTTTTTATAGGAGAAATGATTAAAGACGAGCCCTCTTTAATGTGTTCACATATAGACACGCTTGTTCAGGCGTTAAAAACTGAAAAAAATGAAAAGAACATCGTCTCACTATTAAGATGTCTTTCTCAATGCAACGATTTTAGTTTTAAGCAACAATTCAAACTAAAAGAAATTTTTAAAGAGTTTTTTTCAGAATATTATCAAAGAGACAATCCAAACTTGGATGAAAATTTATTAAACACGATCAAAAGTGTTTTCTCTTCTATTAAAAAAGAAAGTTTAGAAAATCCGAATTATGAACTTATACTCCAAATATTAGATAAGATCTTCGTGATGAAACGGCACGATTTTACAAAAAATAGCAAGAAAAAAGGAAAAAGCCCAAAAGAATTTTGGAAAAAAAT
>JBHLMB010000001.1:12233-21325 GCA_048938565.1 Promethearchaeota archaeon
GACGCCTTAAAAGACAAGGAAATCTTCGTTTACATTAAAAATGAAAAAACCAAGGAGATCTCTTTTTTCGAACTTGAAAAGGAAAAGGTAAAAGAGTTCTTCGAACGCGATAAAAAAATATCTAAAGAAGAGATCTCTGAGGCTTTTGCAGGAATTATCAAGACAAAATATGATATCAAACTATTGATAAACGTGCTGACACGCTTAGAACACATCAGAGGATATTACTCTAAATTAGGTTTTTTTTATCCCTTTTCTTACCTCAAGAATACCCTAATGACCGATTTTCAGAAGTCAGGGATAATATCTGTTAAAAAGTACGATTTTCTTCCTCAAGAAATAGTCTTACAAATCATTAACGAACTTTCTACTGAATCAAATCAGGTATTTCTCGAAGGAAAAAACGGATATTCCTTCTTTTCGTTGAAAAAGATTCAAGATCAAATAAATACTGAAGCCGCTCGTAATAGTTCAATTGATTTAAAACCCTATAGGGAACTACTAAAGGAAGAGCAATTTATAATATTGATAAAGAACTTACCACAAGATTATTTGACGAATTTCCATAAAGGAACAAACTGGCTTACGAATATTGGAGTAATAAAAATCAAAAGCGAAGTGGATAATTCGAAAATCATCGGTTATTTTGATTTAACAAGGATTTCAAAAAAGCTAAACATAGTGAAGATCTTGCTAATGGACATTTTAGAGCAACATATCGACTTGCGATCTGGTATATGGGATATAGAAAAAGATACATTCTATTATTCGAAATTTATCAAAGAAAAGATTGAGGAGATTGGTAGCATTGCCGATGAGAACGAAAAACAAAATAGGATAAACGAGCTTGCTGACTCGTTAAATATCGATAAAAATTTAATCCTCACGAAAATCGATGAGAATCTACAGTCAATAGGAAAAGAAATCACAAAGCAGGATCAAATAAGTATTAGCGAATATCTTGGAAAGCTTGGGATGGAACACGAAACATTTTTAAATTTCATTCATGACCTGGGCTTATATTATTTTATTAAGGGAGATTTACTCATCTTGAAACAAGAAAAAATAGAAGAAGCCAAGAAAAACATCATATCAATGATTTTAGAGAAATCCAAATCTAGCAATTTAATAACTTTTGACAACTTCGATGCAAACTCAGGATTGATAGAAGATCTCATAAGGCAATTAAAGAGCGAAGATAAGATAAAAGGAATTTTTTATAGTGATAATGTTGAACTGTGTTTCTATACAACTTTAGGCATCAAGAACTTGATGCTAAACAATAGCTTGATGTTCTCTTTTCATGACCTATTTTACGGAAAGGACCTTAATGAAGACGAAATTTCTCTAATGAAGGAATTATTTGACGAGTTAATTGCTTCAAAAAAGCTAGTAGGCGTTTTTGACAAGGAATCGCTTACTTTTTCAAGCGACGAGGTTCTATTTGTTACTGACTATAACACAATCGTTCACGATTTCGAACGGATGGTCGATGTCTACATCAAAAGGTTCGAAAAAGAATTGGTTTCAATAAAAAAGATTTTAACCAAGCGCAGGGAAATCATTTATCCCCAAGAAATTAAGCTCATCCAAGAAACAATAGACAAGATAAACTTGAGTTATGTGAAATGGAGAGCTCATATTGATTCCGTTATCAGGAAGACTAACAACAAATTACTCAAAGAACAAGGGTATAGCGTAAAAAGATATGAAGGTCTAGCAGAAAACAAAAAAGAAGAAATCAAGTTATTTAAATCCGATGAACACGTGCAAGATATCGTAAAAAATTTCAACAATTGGGTCGAGTTTTTTAACGAATTAGAGCTTACATATGGGAAGCTTATCTTTCTCCAAAAAAGACTCATAACGGCTCCAGAAGATACTGACTCCGAAAAGAAACTTGAAGAATTACTCGAAAACTTGGGTTTATTGGATTAAGTATTAATTTTATTAATAAAAATAAGTATTGATTTTCTCTTCTTTATTACATATCTTTTTCGAGCTTCTAATATTTTAGAAAAAACTTGTTCTAAATCCATTAATTCTTGAAAATCAGAAGTGTAATATATTCCATCATTGACTTTTTAAGGTCAAAACACTACACATAAGACATCAAGTGATTTATAAACAATTCCCAGATTTATTATCGAAATGGTTGAAAAATAAAATAAAATATTAAATTTAAAATTTTAATTATTCAGTCCGTTTTTCGCATTCTTTTTGCTTGTTCGTGAGCCGTTTAACTTCCCTCATCAATTCGTTCCTGCCCAATTTAAAAGCCTCTGAGGCTGCCTTGGAAGCAAGCTCGTAAAACCGTGCGGCTTCTTTATACTTTGCCGCCTTCACTGCCTTTTTCGCTTGAGCCTCGTAAGTTCGCATCTTGGCCTCTTGATCGATCATTTGTATGATTCGCATCTCGTCTTTTATTAGGTCATGCTGTTTTTGAAGTTCCCAGCTTGTTGCGACTATTGCTGCGTTATTAAGAACGATCAACGAGTTCTTGTAGTCTTTCTTGCTCTTGAAAGATTGTGCTTTCCTCTTCAAGGTGGAAATTACTTTCTTGGCCGATTTCACATCTTTTACATCAATGGGAGAGCTTCCTCCTACTGGCATTGATACAATCTCCTGATGCTCCGCCATACTAGCAAGGAAAGCTTCTCGTTCTGCAGGATTTTTCATCGAAGCAAGGTCCTCTACGAGCTTCTGCCTCATTTCAGGAGACACATTAGGAAGTTGCGATACTTTCTGGCGTATGAGGTTCATTTCTTGTTGTGAGATGGGTTGAGCTTCGATTTGAGTGATGTCGATCGCCACAAGGATGTTCCTGTCCCTCAATTCCTTGATGCCCATAAAGACCTTGGCCTTTTCAGTTTTGAGCTGTTCAACGGCTAGCGTGAGCAGTTGCGCTATGAAGAAGTACTTTCGATCGGAGTTCTTGACGATATTTTTTGCGGTTTTCAAGACATCCTTGGAAATTTGCCTTGTTATCGTCTTGACGGTCTTGCTGGTAGCACGGATCTCGTGCGGTAAGATGATTGACGTGTTCAAGATGTCGTCAACGAGCCTTCCCGCACCTTGGAACGACCGGAGGTTACCCTTCCAAACGGGTAGAACCTTTGAGAAATTCCGTTCAAACTTTGCAATGAATTCGGTAAGGTGTTGCCTCGTGATAACGGAGGGTTTTTTGGTTAAAACGAGCGCTACTCTAATGTGTTTTCCGTCTGAAAGGAGAATCTGCTTGTCTCCATATCTAATTTCGTTCAATGCTTGTTGAGACTCCATTTCCCGGCCAAAAGAGGACACGGCTGAGAGAAATCCACTAATCAATTCGGGATCGATGCTTTCCAGGCCAAAGGACTTGAAGAAAACGCACATTCCTGATGCCTTGTATAGTACCAGAACGTGTTCCAAGTTCACGGCGTCGTCAAACACGCTTTGAACTTCTACAAGAGCCCTTGACTTGGCCCGTTTCTTAGGAGCGACAACTCCTTTTTGAATACCCACGATGCTGGCAACAGCTCCAAGGAGGATTCCAATCAAAATTAGCCATATTAAAAGATCCTCAAAAGGAATACCGTCCGGTCCAGGATTAGCGCCCTCCATCATTTCTATCTCAAACTGGAATGTCGCGGGCTCGTAATTCGTTGCCGTGACGGTTATAACGATCGTATAATTTCCCACATCTGGTAGAGTATCGGTATTGATGGTTCCAAACACGGGATCGCCCGGTGCTATGGTTGCCGAAAGGCTACTTCCGCCTCCGTTGTAGATTACTGTTATGGTATAACCAGGATCGCCCGTCAGATAGGTACTGGTGTTTTCGTCGTAAAATCTAAACGTGTATTGTAAGGTGGCTCCTTCCGTTGCGTTGTACCGTCCAGCAATTTCGTATAGCGTGGTTGCACCAACACTCAAGGTAAAGTCGGTAACGGTTGAATAGTTTCCAACGAGCGTGAAGTTCAAGTATGTTATCGTCCAATTAAATACGCCCGAGCGGGAAATGTTAATCGTTATGTAGTAATTTCTCGAAACGGCACTTGCTATGCTCAAGTTTAACCTATAACCGAATCCTTCGGGAGTGAGCGTGATGTTGCCTGCCCAACTCGTCCCTCCGTCGTATGTTGCTTCCACGTCCGATGAGAGCAAGTCTTCCGCCCGCGTTGGCGTTCCCGTGAGGTTCACGTAAAGGAAAGCAGAATAATCGTCTAGCGTGGATCGTGGATATGAATCCGAAATGTCAGACACGAACTCGCAGGTTATGTTGATAAGGTACACTGTCAAGCTAAGGGAAAACGATTGGCTTACGTAACCCGGCCGTTTGAGCGTGACGTCGATCTGATAAGGCGTGGGACTTGCCGCCACGTTATTCACATATAGATTGATCGTGTAATTTCCATCCGTGTGATTAAACACGAAATAGTCGAAATTATATCCCCCTACATCAATCGTGAACACGACTCCGCTTGAGATCGGCAGGTCGTGCATAGTGTCGTTGAAATAAAACGAATACGTGGCGTTTTCGTAATTATAGATATTTCCAAGATTTGTTGATGCGCCCCAACCGTTTATATTCGTGGACATATTGCTTATCGTAATAAGCAATGTGAAATTCAGCTTTCGATAACCCGCCTTTTCAATTGAAATGTTTACCCAATATTCGCTGCTCCTTACTGGCACATCGTTCACTTCGATATCGATCGTGTAATTTCCGTCCGTGTGGTTAAACACGAACCAACCAAATCCACCGTGTTCAGGAACCACGTCAATGACGCAACCGCTTGAAATAGGGTCATCGTGTGCCGTATCGTTGTAGTAAAATGTGTGGGTCACGTTCTCGTAATTGGTTACCCCGTAATTTAAAGAAGCATCCCAATGGTTAAGGGCGGTGCTATTCACTATGCTCAGAGTGAAAGATAGACTTTGGTTGTGGAAGTTAGTCCTGTTGAATTTTACGAGTATCTCGTTTGGACCGTAATCAAATAGGCCAGCGTCGGTAGGATCGAGCGTCAAGTTGTACCAGCCTGATCCCAAGGGGATATTGGACAAGTATCTTATATCACCTCCTTTGATTTGGTACGTGGCGTTTGGCGTGCTGATACCTTCGTTTATTCCCGTGTCGTTGTAATAAAACGTGACGTTAAACGCTGCGTCTTCCCTGAATTTTTGAATGTCGTCTCCTGCGTGTGAAGTGAGCTCTAATGTCGTGATTCCAAGTATGGTAATCTCCTTTTCGAGAAAACCCGCGTCCGTGTCGTTGTTCCAAAACACTTGCACCAGGTATGTTCCATATGGAGATAGGCCTGTTCCCGTGTCCCAGCTATAAAGAGTTACTTGCGATTCAGGTGACCCGGGAGGGGCTACATTCAAGGAAAAGTTTACAGAATCGTCCGGTCGGTAAACCGTGAGGTTTATACTTGTTCCATCGCCAATTCCTTCAGAAAAGTTGGCAGTAAAGTCAATCGTGTTGCCGTAATCAAACTCGTTAAGGTTCGAGACCCCCAAAGAGGAATTTATTTGTTGGAGCAGGTTCACCGAGTCCGCAAGCAAGTACCAATTTGGGCTGTCATTTGCGTCCCATGCCGTGAAGATCGTGGTTCCTCCGCTACTATCCCAGGATGTTGTTGTTTTATTGGATGTTCCATCCGATGCTATCTCATTAGTCCAATGCGTCGGCACGGTAAAGTTCACATACTGGGAATTTGGAGTATCGGTGTCAAATCCAGATATTCCACCAATAACCGAAGAATTCCACTCGACGACTTGACCGCTTCCAGGAACGCTAAAACTCGAACTTGCCAAGAGATTTGTTTTTGTATAATTGATCTGAACTTCTGTTACATCACACGAAACATTCCACCATCCAGCATTTATTTGAAAGGTCAAATCACCATCGGATTCTCCAAATTGTCCAGGTATCGAGACAGAACCGTCGTTAGCTGCCCCGTTCAAGACCGCAGAACCATTGATCTCCATGTTTATATCCTCTGGTGATGGGTTGTTATTGAGTGGTGCCAAATCAACCTTTAATGAAAGGTCTACAGTGCCTCCACTGATCAGAATAGGATTCCATACACCTCCTCCTCTAGTATAAGCTAATTGGTCATCACCTTCAGCATCATCTGCATCCCTAATACCCTTCCATTCAAATTGAGATATTAATTCATCTTCCTCTTCAACCATTATATAGAAAGTATTATTGTCAGTCGTTGTTGGATCTAAAAGAATAGGGCTAAAATAATTAGAAAAATTTCCTATCCAACCATCAGTTTCATTAAATTGAAGATCATTTGAAACTGTGCAAGTACCAACAGTATCGAAATAATCGGGTTCATTTCGGTTGTTTCCGACATTCCAATTGGAACTTAATACCTTGGTAGCTAGATTGACATCATTAACATCATTTACATATAAGTAAATTGAGAAATTTTCTAAATAGCAAGAACTTTCAACGGTGAAGCTAACTGCTGTTATAAAGGAACTGTAACTAAATGTAAGATAGTGAGTTTCTGTAATATTTTGCTCTGATATGATTGTTAAATTTGGAGCATTTATATTATTGACATTGATATATATTTCACTTGTATTGAAATCGGTATCCGTGGGACATGGGACATCAAATGTACTTAAAACATCGAGATTTGAGAAAACTGTATTGAATGAATCATTAAAATACGATTGATGTGCCACGACAGGGTAAGTTGACCCTGATCCATCAATGTTAGACAAGGCTGACGACATGATAGTTAAGACAGGCGAATCTGGAATCCCGTCAATATCGTTCTCCTCTCCATCAGTAGTAGTCCCAACGATATTAGCACCAAGAGATATAAGATTTATGCCTGAAAATGCGACTGTAATGGTAAGAACTGCAAAAAGCGTTAATAACTTGCGTTTATTATTGCGTTTAATTTTCATGTTTACCAAAAAAGCGTTTTTTTTTAGAAAATCCTATTTTAAAAATAGAAATATTTTGTTATAGTATACTATTACCAATATAATAATATTCCTTTTTTTCAAATATATACGTTACATTTGTGCAATATTTTTTTTCGTTGTTTTCTTAATAAAAAACGCGAATTATTGTAAAAAAATTAAGATTTTTTCAATATAGTATTTTACTTATCTATACTTAATGATTTGATGTTTTAAAACTTAAATAAAATAATATGTTTACATTTTCAAGTTGACTGAAAATCGAAAAAAGGAACTGTTCGTATTAAGTGATATCTAACTTGACGAATTATGAGAAGAATTGCTTTTATATTTGAAATATCGAGCTATACAAAGAAACCAAACAAGTTAAAACCATTGCTGGAGACATTAATTCACTTGTGGCTTTTATACTTACATGAAAACGAAAAACTCCCTCAGGGAGCTAAATTTAACAAGCACATCGGCAAGTTAATGATGTCAGCATGAAATAGAAACAAAATTCGAAATTTTTCAGAATTTTTCACCTTGTCGGAATAATAGAATTTTTTAGTTTTTTGAATATTTCACTTTCTTACCAGATTACTTTAAATATGAATAAAATGCAAATTTAATATAGAGGTTTATCTGAAGTGGGAATCTGAAATAATGAAATTTAACTCTAATACAGGTTATTTACAAACGATATTAGAAGTATTAATTCATTATTGGCTTTTATACTTGCAGAAATACAACATGCTTCCTTCTAGTGCCATATACAATAGATACGCAGGAAAGATAACTAATTTTTAGATCCATACAATGATCTTTTTTTCTGACATATAAAATCTGGAAAATTTTCATTTCTATTTTTCTATATTTAACAAGGAGAATATATATATTATAATAAAATGCAAATCGTAGTTTTTATTTTATAAAAATAACTTTTATGTTTCTTGAATACTTTATAATCATAATACGCAAACAATTAACTTGCAGTGAAACTACATGAAGATCAAGCTCACTCAGGACGCATTGAACTACATTCGAGAACAAAAGAAGGACACGGAGAATCCTAACGACTTGGTATTAGCAATCTATCGGTACGAAAGGCGTTCTTGATCTCGAATCTACTGCAACGACATTGCTCAACTAGTTCGCAGGGGCCAAGTGATTGATCACCTGAGATTTGACGAATGGAAGGAAGGAAAAGAATTGGAAGAAACGGGTGTTGATGTATTTGTTGATACAACCCTTATCAGACAATTCGGTTCGCACGAAACAAACCTCGTGGTCGATTCGAGGACGTGGAAGAGATGGGGCAAGGAGCACGAGTCATTGATATTGAAAGTCGAAGGATGACCTAAAAAGCACAAAAAATATGATCCGCTCTTACAAACGCTAGAAGGACGGTGATTTCCGTTTGCAACGGTTTTTTTCTTTTTTTTTTAATATTAATATAACAAGTTTTAAAATACATTCCACGAATCTCTCAAAAGATAAGAAGGAAAAAATATTAAATAAAGACCATTTAGTCTAGTCAATACAGTGAAAAAGGATTTTATCTAACAATGTCAATTGCTTACAATATTTTAAAAAAGCACATGGTCGAGGGGCGATACGAAACAGGGGAAGAAATCGGCATAAAGATCGATCAAACTTTAACTCAAGACGCAACGGGTACTATGGCCTATCTCCAGTTTGAGGCAATGAAATTAAGCAAAATAAAAAACGAATTATCTGTGTCTTTTGTTGATCACAACACGCTCCAAACGGATTTTAAAAATGCCGATGATCACGCTTATCTTGCGAGTGTAGCCGCCAAATTCGGGATTAAATTTTCTAGACCCGGAAATGGAATATGTCACCAAGTATTTTTAGAACGATTTGCTCGACCTGGAAAAACTCTCATTGGTTCAGATTCTCACACGCCCACAGCGGGTGGAATGGGTGCGATCGCCATTGGAGCTGGCGGACTAGATGTGGCAGTGGCCATGGGAGGAGGATTATTTTATCTTAAAGTCCCAAAGATTATAGGTATAAAATTAATGGGCGCGTTAAGCGAATTCGTTTCGGCAAAAGATGTCATTCTCGAGGTTCTTCGTAGAATTGACGTGAAAGGAGGTATTGGTTGCATTTTAGAATACTTCGGGCCAGGAGTTAGTACCTTGAATGTACCGGAG
>JBHLMB010000246.1:0-5076 GCA_048938565.1 Promethearchaeota archaeon
TTCGAAGTTGTGATTTTAGAGACAATAGTCTGTGAGTTACGAATCAGGAAATGGAAGAGAAAGATTATGAAAAGTTGTTCAAAAAATTCAGTAGGGTAAAAACAAATAATGATTCTACGATAAGTATTAAAGGAACGGGTTTAGGATTATATATTTCGAAAAAAATAATTGAATTACATAGCGGTAAGATTGGAGTGGCATCAAAAGGAAGAAATAATGGTACGACTTTTTATTTCACATTACCAAAATAAATAAATTTTCTAAAAGATATAAATTAATCTCTTAAATATTTTAACACGGCTTTCATGAATTCTGGTAAATCTTCAGGGGTTCGAGAAGTAATGAGGTTATCGTCTACGACAACTGCAGAGTCTTCGTAATTTACTCCTGCATTAATCATATCATCCTTAATGGCAAAATAACTCGTAGCTCTTCGATTCTTTACAACTTTCGCCGAAATCAAAACCCAACCTGCGTGGCAAATAGCTCCTATTAATTTGTGTTGGTCGTTGATTCCTCGAACAAAATTGAGAATCTTTTCTTCTCTTCTCAAGTAATCGGGATTTTTTGTTCCTCCTGGTATGATAATACCATCGTAATTATTAGGTTGGGCTTCTTGAATAGAAATTTTTGGTCTCAATGGATAACCCCATTTTCCCTTGACTTCTTTTTTAGTTAATCCTATTATTTCCACTTTATGTCCCGCTTCAATTAATCTTATTCTTGGATAATGCAATTCCAAATCTTCATATCCCTCAGTTGCAAGGAATGCAATTTTCTTACTCATATATTGATCAAATCTATTTTATATTGCTTTATTCTTCAATTGTATACTTGTATTTATAACATTTTCTTATGAAATCCATAAATAGTAGCACTGATAAAATGCTATTATGTTGTAATGACAGAGTAAAAAGACATAAATATACCTATTTTTTTGTATAGCTAAAGGAAAAAACACTATAATTATATTAACAAATAATGCCTTTAGAATTTAGAAATCCTCCTACTGCCTTACTTGCATCGGGGTCGAAAATGGGGGTAGATTTAGGGGGTCAAAAATGTATTATCAGTATCGATCGGAACCACAATCTATATAATGAGGGATATATCGCAACTGAAATGAGTTGGGGCAAATTTTACTCTGAAGAAGGGCTTGATAATCAAATAGATACTTTTACTACCAAAGAGTTTAGCACTATTCAAGATAATCCTGAAGCGTTATCAAATACATTAGCAAGTTGTTTAAATAATATAATCAAAACACAAAGATTGTTTTATGGTATCGCTGATCTTGAAGTTGACGCTTTTATGAATGAAAATTGCGTTATACCTGGTCTGAAACTTGATTATAAAGTGATAAATAAGTTGCTAGAAGCACATAAAAAATCAAGAGAAGAAGACTTATTTCCAAGGATAATTTCGGACGTGCAAGGAAGAAAAAGTATAAGGATTGAATTTCAAGGTTCCAATAAAAAGAACTTGCATTTTATAGCTTCAAAAATAGAAAACTTTTCAGATATTTTGAGAACAGCCTCTGGTTTTGCAACAGGTGTAGTATGCACCTCAAAAGGTGCTGCAAACTTTTATATCTTAACCGATAATATCGTATTTAAAGAAACGCAAGCAACTAACATGTATATCGACCAAGACAATATTGACATCATCATGATGGCAATTCAAAGGAAAATGATATTTCCTATTAGCTGGTTTAGGATTGATATTGGTTTAAAATCTTTAGAAAATTTGGAAAAATGGCCAGAAATTAATCAAAAAGAAAAAATAAAAAGGTCGTTAGAAGAATACGAGCGATATATAACCAGCCTTATATACAAAAAATACAAAAACATTGCGTCTACTGAAAGCATAGGATTTGGTTCTGATGATGATTTCTACAACATGACTGTTCCACAAAGAAATAAGGCTTTAAGGGACATGGCAGATGCAATTCGGAAGTTAACTGAATTATATAAAGAATAATCCTTTTTTTAAATCTGCTCGTGTTTGATTATCTTGAAAATTTTGATGTTTTTAATCAGCCTCTTGCTTGTTGATTATTTGATTAAATAAAAAAAGAATAATATTCCAATTTTTTCTTTATTGCATTTCCAAAACTTTTAAATTTATTATCAAAGAAATTACTATTTAATAAAAAAATATTGAATCAACAACAACAAGGAAAAAGTGTAAGAAATGATAAAAAACGAATTATTAATAGGCGGTTCTGTATAACCTGGATTTGAAAAAGTAAAAGAAGTCTTTGTAGAGAATTTTAAAAAAGGGCAAGAAATAGGTGCTGCAGTTGGAATATATCACAAGGGTAAGAAGGTAGTTGACTTATGGGGCGGATATAGAGATAAAAAATCTAAAGATCCGTGGAAGGAAGATACTCTAGTGCTCATGTTTTCTACAACCAAGGGAGTATCTGCAATGGCAATGGCATTGGCTCATTCTAAAGGATATTTTGAATACGACGAGAAAGTATCCAAATATTGGCCGGAATTTGCACAAAATGGGAAAGAAAACGTAACTGTCAGGCAATTACTCTCACATCAGGCCGGATTGTGTGTAATTGATGAGCCGCTCGATCTAAATATATTGACTGATAAAAAAAAATTATCAAAAATCATTTCAACTCAAAAACCTTTATGGGAACCTGGGAAAAAACAGGGATATCACGGTCTTTCCTTAGGTTGGTACGAGAGCGAGTTGATTCGAAAAACAGATCCTCAAAAACGGACAATAGGACAATTTTTTCAAGAAGAAATAGCAAAACCTTTAGGCCTCGAGTTTTACATAGGACTTCCTGACGATATTCCCGATTCAAGAATAGCAAACATATATGCACCACTATATAATTTTAGAATGATTTTTAATACAGGCAAATATCCCAAACCATTCGTCAAGGCCATGATGAAAAAGGGTAGCGCATCCAAACGGGCATTTTCAAATCCAGAGATATATGGAAAGATGAATAACTTCAATAAAAGAGCTATTAGAACGGTTGAGTTTCCTGCAGGTGGCGGTATTGGATTAGTTCGTGATGTTGCCAAATTATATGGTGTTTTCTCAATGGGAGGTTCCGAACTTGGAATAAAACCCGAAACAATCGAAGCCCTTAAAAATCCGGCGAAAGAACCTGAAGATGGTAGATTTGACGAAGTTTTACGTACAGAATCTTTATTCTCCTTAGGAGTCGTGAAACCATTTCCAGAATGTCAATTTGGAACTACTGGGAAAGCTTTTGGTACTTTCGGTGCGGGAGGCTCTTTTGGTTTTGCAGATCCAGATACCCAAACTGGATTTACTTATGTCCCAACCAAGTCAGGATTTTATTTATATATTGATCCAAAGATGGATGCATTAGCAAAAGCGTATTTCAGTTGTATTTAAAATCTACAAATTTTAACTTTTTTTATTTATTGGTAATTAAATAAGAATTATTTGAAAGAATGATTATAAGATATTAGGGAAATTCTTGAAATCCCCCTTCTTGATTAAAAAAACAATTATATCACTAGATGAGATTGAAAATAAGTATAGAATTTGAAATTCTATTTTACACTAATTTTTTATAGATTACTCCATTTTCCTTCTTAGAATTTTTATAAAAGAAAACAAATTCAGTTAAGATGGGATCGTTTTTATACTTGGAGATGTTTAATCCTCCAGTAGCTTTACTTGCATCAGGATCTAAAGAGGGGGTTGATTTAGGGGGTAGCAAGAGCCTTCTTTCAATAGACCAGGATCACATCTTGTACAACGAAGGAAATATTATAACTGAGATGAGCTGGGGTACATTTTACGACATTGAGGGTCTTGAAGACCAGATTGACACGTTTACGACAAAAGAATATAATTCTCTCCGAGAAGATCCCCAAGCCCTTGTGAAGGCAATAATTGCTTGTTTAGAAAAAATAATGAAAGAAAAAAAGCTATTCTATGGAATAGCGGACTTAGAAGTTGACGCCTTTATGAACCAAAACACGGTGATTCCAGGATTAAAATTGGATAGTTCTCTCATTAACAAACTCATGGACACGCATAAAAAGCAAAGAGATGAAAATCTATTTCCTACTCTAATAAAAGGGGATCAGGGTCAAAATAGTATAAAAATCTCCTTTCAAGGAGAAAATAAGAAAAATCTTCACTTCTACGGCCTGAATTATTCTGAACTTTCCAAGAAATTGCTTGCTGCTAACGGTTTTGCAACCGGGATTGTAGCTACTTCAGACAAGGCGGCCAACTTTTTTTTGATGAATGATAACATCACATTTGAAGATATTCAACCTCGCAACTTCTACATAGATCAAGATTGTATAACTGTTATTGAAGCAGGTATTCAGAGAAAAGTCCTTTTCCCTATAAGCTGGTTTAGAATTGATACGGGTATATTAGCTTTAAGAACATTAGAATTATGGGACGAAATTCAGAAAAATCGTAAATTAACTAAAATTTTAAATAAATATACAAAATATTGCCTTAAAATAATCAAAGATTTCAAATCTTCAGAAGATAAGAAAGGAAATTAGGATTTATTATTTGAGAATTCGTGGTGCTTTAAAATAACCATCTTTTGTGTGTTTAGAATTTCCCAGAATTTCCTTTTTTGAGAGTGATTTTGATGGTTTGTCCTCTCGCAATACATTTTTTAAATCTAAAGCGTGTGTAGTTGGTTCTACATTGCTCGTATCAAGTTGGTCTAATTTTTTAAAATAATTTAAAATATCTTCCAATTGTTGAGATAACTGTTCTTTTTCCTCTTCTGCTACATCTAATAATGCCAATTTGGCGATTTTATCGAGATCTTTTTTTGAAAATTTGGAATTTTGAGGCATATTTTAACTCCCTTGCTTATGAAAAAATAATTATAATTATGTTATTCTATATTTTATAAAGAAATGAAATAATTTATTATTTTCATTCCATTTTTTTAAGATAATCAAAAATATTATATTAAATTAATTGAGGCGTGAATTAATTTGACGGATAAAAAAGACCTATGGCTAGAGATTCCTAGTTATGCGTTTATCGCATTAGGACGACGCGGTCAGGAAAAGATCTCTTTAGATCAAT
>JBHLMB010000247.1:0-5074 GCA_048938565.1 Promethearchaeota archaeon
ATAACACAATTCACAAAGAATAACATAGAATCAACCAGTATATAAGAATCCGGAAAGGCATTTATTATCCTTGACAAAAATATAGTTCCGCTCCTGGGCATACCGTCTATAATAATCAGCGTGTCTTTCATTTTATAAAGGAAAACCAAGGCATAGGATAAACCTTGTTGCTAAAATACCATGCCAAAATAAAATTTAAAAGAGTGATATTAGTAATTTGAAATCAATATTACCATTCAAAACTGAAGATAAACGTAATTATTTCAATAGTATTCATCCTGTTATTAGGTTCCTTCTCCCTTTTACATTGGTAATTCCCTTAATCGTTCTTGACGATATCTATTTGATTTTCACATGCGTGCTAATAACAATATTTTTTGGATTGATTGTAAAATTTCAATTCCTACAGGTAATTTCAAGAATAAAAAAAATACTTCCCTTTGTGATATTAATGACGATATTTTTACCTTTTTACATAGGCACTACAGTATTATTTCGATTCACAGGTGTTATTCCCTTTACGATATACGAAGAAGGGACTCGACTGATGTTTTTGATACTAATGCGCATTCTTGGAGCAATTTTCGTGTTTTTATCATTTTTTTCCACTCTAACTTATTCAGAATTCATCGAAACCTTGACAAAATTGCGAATTCCTTCGATGTTTACTGGAAGCTTTATTATTATGCTTCATTACATTCCAATTCTTGCTGATTCTAATAGAAAAATTCTTCTTGCCCAAGAACTTCGCGGTAAAAAGATAACATCCTATAGGGAGAAATTAAAAACACATGCGTTCATTATGGGTAAAAGTATTGTTATGAATATGGAAAGAAGCGAAAAACTCTATGAAACATTGAAAATGAGGGGTTTTTCTGGTAAATTAACTTTTGCATCTAGAAAACTTAAAATTATTGATATATTCATCTTATCGTTCTTTATTACTCTCATTACCCTCTTGATCGTCATTAATTTAGAAATGATATATTTAGGTGTTATAAGATTAATTTTGCCGTAGAAACAGATAACTTGAGTTTCAAATACAATTCAAAAGAGGAATCATCGTTCGAAATACGCAATTTATCGTTCAATATTGAAGAAAAATCCATTTATGCTCTTACAGGGAATAACGGGGCTGGAAAGACAACCCTACTAAGATTACTGGTGGGTTTATTAAAACCCAAATCGGGAACAATAAAAATATTTGGCGAACTACTCACAAGAAAGAAAGAGGAGCTGTGGAAAATAAGACAAAAAATTGGCTTTTTATTTCAAAATCCTGATGATCAGTTGTTTGCTCCAACGATCGAAGAAGACGTGGGATTTGCAGCGAGAAATCTAAAATTAAGCGAGCAAGAGGTGCGAAAGCGCGTGGAATGGGCGTTAAAATCCGTAAATTTGCTTGAATTCAGGCAAAAATCTCCATTTAATCTTTCTTGGGGACAAAAGAAGAGAGCTGCGCTTGCGGGCTTGCTCGTGATGAAGCCAAAATTGCTGATATTGGACGAGCCGTTTGCCAATCTCGATTTCAAGTCAATCTATAATCACTTGAAGATCATAGAAGAACTCAGAAAATCTGAAAATATGACGATTTTGTTCACATCTCACAACTTGTTTTTCGTTGAGAAATGGGCGAATAAAATTCTTGTAATAAATAACGGTGAGCTTCTATTCGAAGGGTCTCCTGAAGAAGGATTAAAAAATCCGGAAGTTATTAATCTTTTAGGATCTTACGATGAAATTGAGGTTTTTATCGAAAAAAAAAAGCTACAGTAGGACACTTTGAATGTAGAAAAAAAAGGATATTATTTTAAACAAACGGAGGTCTGTTTATTCTCGTTTTCTGCGAGTATGCATTAGTTGACACCGATAAATGAGTCACATAATTGCCTTCTAGATTATGATTTTTTGTGAGGTTTGATTGAAGAAATAATGCTAAATGGTTATAAAAGTAAATTTGAGAGCTTATATATTATGAGATATTATATCTGTTGTTCTTCTATCCTATTGCTTTATTTACCAGACGATCTGTTGGGCATTGCACGCCTTGCACGTGATTTCCTCTCCCTTTTTAGGAAACGAAGGAAGTGCTACGCCACAGTTTTTACAATCTAACCGAAAGACTTGAAATCTAGATTCTATCAATTCAGAACGCATGAGCCGTTCTATCATACCATTTATGAGAATCGTTGAAACGCCTATTAAGTGGTATGCGTCCTTACAACTGATCAAAAACTCGATTTTACCAGAAACTATCTGGCAGATTACTAAAATTTCAAATTTTTCAGAAGTTTCAACCTTGTCTTTATTCCAAATTCTACCAAAAAACCATATAACCTTATTCTTCACATCACGGGTGATTAGTTGGAATTGATTGAACTTTAGAATCATTTCCATGTGGTTTAATATGATATTATAATCTATCTGTTCCTCAATACTAATACCTAAACTAACGAGAGCTTTTTTGAAGGACGAATCCTTGTAAATCTCATTAATTTTCGAGCTAGGAATGATTTGAGGTTCAATTGTTATGCTCGGAATTGATATTTCAAGAGGTTCTGAATTGAGTACTCTCACAAAATCGTCTCTATTTACAAATGTAACAAATGTTCTGATAGTACCTTTATTGTTGAGTGCTTTTGGAATGAAATACAAATTTGCTTGTTCGTGAGAATTGCTATTTAATTGATCTATGAATACTTTACACGCATTTTCTTCTTCTCTTGAATTATCTGGAACGAGATTAATTGGAGAACAGCGAAAAATCTTCAAAAATTCTGGAAATGTTACATTTAATTTTATGTCTGTTATTGGTGCATCGCTAGAGTTAATGATCATTAGCGAATAACGATAATAACTTCCGACTGGCTTTAATTCGTAAACGATTTTAATATTATCTTCCCTTTCAACGCTCTCAAAAATTGCAGTCGGTTTGTCTTCAACTTCCCTAACAATATCTTGCTTTTGCTTAAATAAAACTAATTGTTGTATCTTATTCCTTTTAGTACCCATAATATGTATTCAACTACAAAAGTAGTACTATATAACATTATATATGTAAATTACAGTTTCTCATGAATTTAAATTTTATTTCAAGCATGCCTCTTCTTTATGTCGATTTGCTTTGTCTAATCAAACAGTTCTAATCGTTTTGGTGTGATACAATTTATAATAATGGGTGTCTTCTTATACTTGTATGAATATGAAGTTTGAAGAACTAGATGAATTGTTCGATAGTGCGACGATTAAACCGTCCTTCGATTACATCCATATCATCTTGGCCCTTTATATTTTTGGAGAACTAAGTAAAGAAGAGGGAATTGGAAGGTATCGCTTAAAAGAGGAATTAATGATTGGATCTGGAACTGTGAAATCCTTGATAACCAAACTGAACAAGAAAAAACAATTCATCAAGGTAATAATAACTAATAATCAAAAAAAAGGGCATGTTCTGACAAAAAAAGGGCAGTTATTCTTAAATAAAATAAAAGAGAAAATTCCAATTCTTAAAGAAGGGGATCTTTCAAAATTCAGGGATATTATAATAGAAGCTGAAGACCTTAAGGCATACATGAGTTTAATTAAGGACGCAGCACCTAATATTACCAATGGAATAGCTCAAAGAGACGCTGCAATTAAGATTAATGGCTCTGGGGCTACATGTCTTGTATTTAATGGTAACAAATTTGTCTTTCCAACGCTATCTAAGGTAGGAAGTGAAATGGAGCAAGTTGAAATCAATGATAGAATTCAATCATACTTCAAGGAACAATTAATAGATATCGAGTTAGATAAAAATGATGTTCTAATCGTTGGTTTGGGAGAAAGTATTGAAAAAGCAAGGCTGGCATCATTAAATGCAGCATTAACCTTGATTTAATATAAAATGAAAGGTAGAATGAATGTGAAATTTGAAAAAGATATCAAGATTGTTTTAAATGAAGATATTCTAGAAAATATGAAGATATGTGTTAATAATGCTTCCCCAAACGAGGCCTGTGGATTTGTATTTGGAAAGATAAAAGAAATTCAGCGACCCCCTGGAGAATTTCAATATCATTATATTAGTAAGCTATTCAAATGTTTCGAATCAAATCAAAAATCACCGGTTGCATTCCTCATAAATGATATCGAGCAATTAGACAAGGTATTTCGAGAAACAGCAAAAAATTTAGAACTTCAACTCATAAGTATCTTTCATTCCCATCCTTCTGGTAACCGTCCAAGTGGTACTGACATTAATAATATGAAGTATTTAGACGAGTTTGGAGTCAAATGGTTAAAAAATCAGATCTGGACAATTATGGACGCAAAAAGCAAAAAAATGAACGCATTCATATACTTCCAGAAAAAAGTAATGCAAGTAGATTTGATTTATACCGATTAAGGTTATTTTTAATTTCCCTTTATGGGATTAAAATTTTATTCAAAAGACCAGCTCGCTCAGGAAACGGTAATTGAATAAGGGATGAGCGCCCCCTTGCTCGTTTTAAATAAATCTCGGCTAACCCGTTTCCCCAAGTAGCGAGAGCGTCTCGCAATCGGTTCCCCGTCCAGGAAGCTGCACTTGGATGTGTACGCCTCGTTCACCTTGAAGACCCTGATCCCTACAAGTTCCGCTTTATAGACGATCTGATTCACGAGTTTGAGAAACGGTATTTGAACGAAGTTCTGGTTGTTCCTCCTTCCGATGTTAACGCCTTGCTTCCAGGAAGCATTATATCCGACGACGATCTTCCCGAAGTCGTGCGCAACGCAATACCGGACGATGGCTTTCGAAATCTTGTGAAATATGTCGTTAATTTTGTTGTTCCGCTTCGTCGCGAGCTTTTGAAGTCTTCTGGTTTCGAATCCCAAGCCCTGCTTGTCCTTGAGACTCGAGTACCTAGCGCGCTGCTTGTTGTAGTATTGGTTGATGGACTTGATAGCGCCGCCCTTAATAACAGCGGGCCTAGCCCTGCGTTATTTACCATGGTCACGACATTATTCCGCCCCAGATCAATCCCGACAATTCGATCATCGTTTAACTTCAGGTCGGTCTCTTCTCGCTCGTGGACGATTTCCAGCGCGTAGT
>JBHLMB010000248.1:0-5064 GCA_048938565.1 Promethearchaeota archaeon
ATTATATTAAAATCTCCAGTAAATCTGGCAACAATGTTCAAGAAGCATTTGATAAATTAACGAGAAAAATATTAGAGCGGCAAATTTTTTGAACTCGCAAGAACAGCTGGCTAATAATCTTGTAATTATTGATGCAAACTTCATTTTACTTCCATTTCAATTCAAGATCGATTTTTTTAGCGAGATTACCGCCGAATTAGAAGGAAAGACTATATACATCGTTTTTAACGAGATAATTAGAGAATTAAACGCAAAAAAGGAAAGAGAACCTAAAGCAACAAAATTTCAAAAGCAATTAAAAGCGGGATTGTTGTATTTGGAAAAAAACAAACCCAAATACGATGTAATCGTTGACGAAACAGCAAGAGCAATTGGAGTAGCAACAGACGATTTTCTGGTGCGAAAAGCAAGCGAATTAAAAGAAAAATACTCAAGCGTATATTTAGCAACAAACGATCAACTGCTTCGTAAGAAGGCAAGAGATCAGTCTATCGGTATAATCTTTTTAAGACAAAAAAAATATCTATCATTTGAAAGATTTTAAAGGCATTTATCAACACCGAAGAAAATGGAGCTATCAAGCGTTAAATTTAATTTTAACTGCCCAAAAATAATATTTGGAAGGAATAAAATTGAAGAATTAGGACGAGAAGCGTTAAATTGCATAAAAGCTAAAGATAAGGAAGACGCTACAATTTTATTAATTACAGGAAGGGTTTCCCTCGAAAAATCAGGTGCCCTAAAACGGATTAAGGACATTCTAGATGAAACCAATATTCCGTTCCAAGTTTACAATGAAGTAGGAGTAGAGCCCACGACTAGCATTGTTGACACGGGTAAAGACATTGCACTAAAAGAAAAATGCCGCATTATAGTAGGGATAGGGGGCGGAAGTGTTATGGATACTGCAAAGGCAATTGCAGGTCTCGTTACAAACGGAGGAACCGTTGAAGAATATCTTGCTGGAAAGATTTTTAAAAAAAAATCCTTGCCTTTCATTCTCGTTCCCACGACTTCAGGTACGGGTTCAGAAGTTACGAATAATTCAGTCATTAAGAACCATAACACGGGAGAAAAAAAAAGCATTCGAGGATTATGGGCTACCCTTGCGCTTTTAGATCCGGTACTTACACTTTCTTTACCAAAGAAATACACTGCGTACTCTGGAGCAGATGCTCTAGTCCAAGCAATAGAAGCACTCGTGTCAAAGAGTAGGAATTATATTTCTGATTTTTTTTCGCGAGAATCAATTAGAATTTTAGGAGAATATTTACCTAAAACATGTGATGATTTGTCTAACATTGAATTCAGGGAGAATATGATGCTTGGGAGTTTATTAGGGGCTATTTCATTTGCTAATGGAAAATTAGGAGCTGTTCATGGATTTGCCCATCCAATTGGAATTAAACACGGTCTGCCTCATGGATTGATTTGCGGAATGTTATTACCACACGTGATGAAATATAACATTGAATTGAGTGATGTGGTCGATAAATACGCATGGATCGCAAGAGAATTCCATAAAAAACAAATCCTTTTCGATCACGGAAAATGTAAAAGGGATCTGCCTTTAAATAAAAAAAAGAAAGCAAAATGGGTAATTGAGAAAATAGAAGATATTTTCCACCATATAGGCATTCCTAAAAGGTTATCCGAGGTTGGAATTAAAGAAGAACACTTGAATGATATCGTAAAGGACACTAAAGGAAGTTCACTCGCTAATAATCCCAGGGATACGGACATAAAATCCTTAAAAGGTATATTATTGGGTGCATTGTAAGAACTCAGGTCTCGTAAGGATTTAAAACTATGAGATTCTTACTTAATTTAACTATTTGAAAGTTATTAATAAGTTTTTATTAATTGGTGATTTGAGACGAAGAATGTAAACGAGAATGATTTTGAATATAGAAATGGCGACTCAGGCGTCAAATATCTAATGCGTGGCCCAACTATAGATTGGGGGCTCATTTACCTCAAACCAGGAGAATATATGGCGGAAAAAGCTCATGGTCACGAAGAATTAGATGAGACTTTTTATTTCATGGAAGGTAATGGCGTAATGATTATTAACGATAAAGAATACGAGGCACCTCAAGGAAGCGTGTATCTTTTAGAGCCAAAAGAGATGCATAATGTAAAAAATATATCAAATGAACCAATTAAAATAGTTTTTATTAAAAGTTCGTACAAACCCGACGATAAGATTTGAATGATAAAATATTAAACAAACCATAGATTTGGAATTAATAATGGCAAAGAAAAAAACGCAAGGAAAAAAAGGAAAAAACCGTAAAGGAGGTCCTTCAGAACCTCCAGAAGTAACTAGAGTAAAATTTCCAAATAAAAAAAACGGAGAAATGTTTGCTCGGGTCGTTGATATTTACGGGAACGAACGAATGCAAGTCTTTTGCGAAGATGGCAAGCATAGAATTGGGAGAATCCGCGGAAAGATTAAAAAAAGGGTTTGGATACGCAAGGGAGATTTAGTGATTGTAAATCCTTGGGAATGGGAGACTCAAGACATAGAAGGAAAGTTAGATAAATGCGAAATTTCATGGCGATATGTAAGACATGAAGTTGCTTGGCTTGATCGAAACAAAAAAATACCTGAAATCTTGGATATTAACAATATCCCCTTCTGAGATTATTTTCTCAAGAACCATATTGCTAGCATTTGTAAATTTTTTTTTTATAAGTAATGAGGCTGTTTTTAAGAGCATTTAAAGAAGTTTGAATTAAAAGCAAAATTTTAAAATTTAAGAATTCTTTTTATTTATATACTTTTTTTCATCAATTTTTAAATAAAAAATAATAAAAACTGCTAGATTAAGTTAGGTAGGTGAAGAAAAAAAATGGAAGAAGATAACGGCAATGTCTTCGATACTGATGTCGAAGAAAAAGATAAGGAAGATTTAACTACGCTATTTGCTGTAAGGACCACAATAAACCAAGAAACAAACATTTTAAGGCAAATTTTTTATAGATTCAGCATACTAGATACAATACCTGATATAAAAGCAATTTTAGTAAGCTCGCTACTACCGGGGTATGTCTTCTTTGAAGCACCTCAAAAACGAGATGTCCAAATTGCCGTTCAAGGAATCCCTCATATCAAGGGAAGGATTGTTCAAAACATTAAATTGAAAGAATTGAAACACGTACTCCTTCCTAGAAGTGTGACTGAATTCATATCGATTGGTGATACTGTTGAAATTATTAGCGGCGTATTTGAAGGATCGAGAGCAATGGTTATGAGAATGCCCCACGACACATCTAGCAGTGAAGAAGTTGTTGTACGATTATTACAAGAAGAAACTCCAATTACAATCAAGATTCATGGCGATTATTTGAAACTCGTGGAGAAGAAACATGAAATCGAGGAGCCCATTCCTGAAGTAGTTGCTAGCGAGAGTTCCATAATAGATCTAGAGCAAGCAATCACATTTGACGACGAGCTAGAAGGAGAGGAAGAAGAATTCGTCGATGAGGTTAAAAATCAAGAAGCAGATGATGAATACGAAGATTTTGAAGAATTCGAAGATGAAGACGAATGGAGCAAATTCGACGGTTTCTAATAACTTTTTCTAACATCCAAAGGTGTTTCGCAAGATATCTTTAAACATTATTGTCAGCAATCCTTTTTTTTTTTCTGAAATTAGGTTGTAATAAAAGTATTTTTAAACAAAAAAGGTTATAAAGTTAATAAAGAATTTAAAAAACTTTAGAATTTAATTATCTGATCTACCATGATTAAAAATATCTTCATCATGAAAGCCAATACGGGGGAATTGATTTTTTACAAGGCATACGAAGATATTTTTAATGTTCAAATGACGAGCAGTTTTTTAAGCGCAATATTTTCGTTTGTAAAACAAACCTTAAGAACTTCAGAGATTTCAGAGATAGAAGTGGGTGTTTTTCGCTTTATTTTTGAAATCGAAAGAATAAAAACCGATGAGCTATTATTTGCACTATTTACCGATAGAACCGATAATCTTGTTGAACTTAGAAACCAACTTATGGAAATAAAAGATCAATTTTTGGACAAATACGATCCTTCTCTCATTGAAAATTTTGACGGAGAAATATCCAAGTTTTCTGATTTCGACCAGAATATTGAGTTCGTTCTAGAAAAGAGCAAACAATTAGTTTCAGAAGATATTCAAAAGGACTTGATTATGATATTTAAGGAGCTTCATACATTCTCGTCTTTCGTCGTTTCTTCTGCGCTTTTAACTCAAACTGGTAGAGTAATCGTCTCTTATTTAAAGCCAAGCGTTCTTTCAGAAATTATTCGACTCCTGGAGGGGAGGTTCCTCACGGGAAATTATCAAATTAACGAATTAATTTCGTTAGAAGATTTTGGCATACTTAATCTCGTAGGTATTGATGAAAACTTTATATCTGTCGTGCAATTTAAAAGTAATTGCCCATTTGAGACGGGTTTAATCATAGGCAAAAAATTCTCCCAAAGATTGCGTAATTTGATATGTTAATATAGTATATAATAGAAATTTAACATCTTTTTATTACTTAATAATTTGAAAGAAATCCTTATCTTTGTCAAAAAAATGTAATTTTCTATTTTCTAATGTTGATATCACATAAATGGATGCCTATTTATGGTAATTAGTTGTAATATTTTGAAAAACTTAGTAATATTTTTCGCAATCTTTTTGAGTTAGATCACCTTTTGCAACCTATCTATTATAACAACTATACGATAAATGAGAAGAGTATAAAATGGCAAAAACAAAGTATGCAAAAGCAGTTAACGACGAGATCATGGAGAAAATGAGTCTTAAAAACAGGTACGCATTGCTCAACTTAAATTTAGGAACTATCCTAAACAAAAAAGAAATGGCTTTTCTCCAAAAAGTTGAAAATTTTTGCATGAAATATGAAAAGGAAAAAAACATCAAGCACACCATGGATGAAGACATGTACGAATGGTGCGTAGATTTCGGAAAGGAAGGATATATCACCAGAGGTCACAACTTTAAAGAAATTTGCGATATTGATTACGGTGACGAATGGGGAATGGCTCTTGATTTTATGAGG
>JBHLMB010000249.1:0-5062 GCA_048938565.1 Promethearchaeota archaeon
ATTAGTTAATGATAATAATATTCAAAAAATAGAGGTACTAGCTTGGAATATTGAAGGATTTCACCTTTAATAATAAAGCAAAAGCAGATTTAAAAAGCTCTGTATGACTAATTTGTTTTATATTTTCCATAAATTTGATAGTATAATCCTCCTCTCTCTTGATATAAGATTTTCCTTTTGTTAAATGCTCACTGTCCAAGCATACATCTATTTTTAGAATATTTTTTGTTTTAATTGCGGACATTTCAGGCATCATGTTAAAAGTAAACAGGAGATCAGGTTCACCAAGTTTCCCTTCTAAGATGAAAATGATATTTGGCTCTACTACCGCAAAAAAACTTTGAATTGAGTGGAAAAGATCATCTATTTTGACATTTATTTTTGTGGATTCATCGAAAGAACTACAATCACTCATTTCAGGAACGATTATTTTTTCACTCCCCCGGAAGGCAAGGTTCAATTCGTTTGAATTCAGATTATCTTTAAAAATCTGTTCGTCCTTGTTTATCAAAAAATCTTCAGTTAACGGTTTGCTTTTAACATATAAAATCAAGGAACCTGCAGTGATGAGATTGATCTTTTGGTAATGTACTTTTGAAATTGGATCATAAGGAAAAATAGCCATGTCTTTATGGTTACCCATTCCAATTTGAGCTAAAATATGCGATGATACTTGACTATTTGCCGTAAAAAGGAGGTAAGCTCTTAAATCCTCTAACTCAATAAATTTAGAAAAATTGATAAATCTCTCTTGAATTGTTACTATCTTCTTTTGAAATTCAGTTGACATTTCTTTTCATATGTATATAGTATAATTTTAATTTTTATTATTGTACGAACAATATTAAATTAATCAATTTTTTAAGAATCTATTATGCAATATCTAAGGAAATTTAAATATTAAATAGAAAATTCTAAAGCTCTCATCAATATATTGAAAGTCTACTGAAAGGATTAAACATCATTTTATTAGGTACTGATTTAGAAATCTTTCTAAAGAAATTTTTACTTCTTTAGTAATATGATGTTCGATTTGACAAGATAACTCGTTTATAAGCTCACGATCCTCGATCTTCAAGACTTTTTCGAAAAACTCATTCAATAGTTTATGGACACTAGACAAGTGCTCTGCTATTTCTTTTCCATATTTTGTTAAGCGAATTGCCTTTCTCTGCTCCCAACTTATCAGTCCTTTCTTTTTCAGCTTGTCAAGCATTTCAGAAACGCTTGCTGGATTTACCTGAAGAGCCTCTGCAATCTCCTTATTTGAAACCCAGCCGCCTTTCTTTTTCTTATAAGTAATGTTATATATCTCGTCTAGATATCTTTGATAGCTTTCTGGGACATCTAATACATCTTGCACGCCTGTATCCTTAGTCATTTTTCTTTCTTCCAAGCGTCTTTTTTTTCTCTCGTAATAAATAACTATAAATGGACATTTTTTAATTTTTCTGATGGTGTGACATTAGAAATCTCCGATTTTAATATTCTACAGAGAGTCCATTATTATTAGTGCTACTTTTGAAAATATAGATATATCAAATAAATCTTAAGTATTATAGGATATGAAAAAAAAAAAGTTCTCTGGGACTTTAGTGTTAGTCGTTGGAAATTCTGGTTCTGGAAAGGATTCAATCATCTCTCGAGTGATAAAGAAATGCGCTTCAGGATGCGATGACATTAAAATTCGAACGCCTAGAAGATCCATAACGCGCCCTTCCTCTGAACATGAAAATAATATTTCTGTTTCTCCTGAAGAATTTACAATTATGGAAACCCAGGGTAAATTTGCATTGAAATGGCAAATTTATGGTTTTAATTATGGAATACCAATTGAGATAGATAATTGGCTTGATGAAGGAAATATTGTTGTAGTAAATGTAAGTAGGAATGTGATAGATACCGCCAGAGAGATATATGATAACATTAAGGTAGTTTTCGTTAAAGTTCCTTTAAAAATTACTATAGAACGGCTTAAAAAAAGGAATAGAGAAAGAGGGAAATCCTTGAAAGAGAGGATCGAAAGGGCTAAAAACCACCAGGATCTTGCTGCGACTGATTTCGTGGTTGATAATTCTGGCAAATTAGAAGATTCTGTAAATCTATTCTTGGATTATTTGTCCACGCTTAGGAACTAATATTTTTTCACTCTCCTAAACCAATCATCTTTACAATCAATAAGCAAAAAATTTTATAGGGATAAAACATTTAAGATCAATTAGCTTCAAGAAAGTAAACTAGCTCGTAAGTATCTTGCAAGCGAAAAACCCAAGGCCTGGGTCGTATAGAGAATTCCAACCTCGTGGAATTTGTACATTGGTTAGTATTGGGGACGATTTTAGTGTTTTCCGCTAAACTCCCGAATGTGAATCCCTAGAGGTTCTGATTATGACTATCAGTACCGGGGAAAGGGGGGTTCAAACCTGAAGGAAGTCTCTTTCTATGGGAATAATTCCCCCCCCAGGCCCTCTATCTTTACATTTTCATAAAAATTATTCTATTTTTTAAATCGACAACTTTTTTAGTAGAACGACGAGAAAAAGTAGAAACTTAAAATATGTCCATCATTCTCATTCATATAATTTCTAGTTTTCAGTTTTTATAAGGGATATGGTATAATGGTAGACATTGATCCAGATAAACTAAGAGATTTGAATGGTTGGGAAAAAAACGCTCCAATTCCGATATGTATGGGTGGTGATTATCGTGCTCTTACATTTTGTTGTAAACCTGGTTATGCCCTGACCTTTGGTTATAAGTGCCGAAGAGACGATGTTCTAAGCGACCTCAACATCGATCCTCAAAGGTTCATTGAAATCAAGCAAAAATTTTCTGATGAAAACAATTGGAATTCCGATTTAGTTTGCTTTGGTTCGATTTCGTATTGTTGTATGCGAAGCGGGGGTTGTCCTCGGCGTGATGCTGCCTTAACTTCTCGTTATCCAGGATTATCCCGAGAAGAATTTATGAAAGTGTATTTTCAAAAAAAAAAAGAGCTTTCTCGCATCATTTTAGAATGCGTAGAGGATCCTGAAGCTAGAAAAAAGATATCCGAATACTTGGAAATGTTTGATGAGTAAAAATTAATTCAACTCTTCTTATTCTCAAATTAAAGCTTTATACTGCAAAAGTTACTCACATTCCTTTATATACGATCCTATTATTTTATTTCTTGATATAAATGATTTGCAGTGCAAAAAGCTTCAATGAAGGACTTTTGTTTCAAGAAGGAGGATTCTATATCACCGAAATATTATTCGTTCTTTTTAAATGTAATTTGTACTAAAATAATAATGAAATTGGAAAAAGTACTTCCTCACGAATTTAGGGATGATATTTATACACATATAATTCCAAAACGCGCTGCTAACATAAAGCCCGAAGATATTTTAAAAGTAAACAAGATTCTACTCGATGTACTTGAATTTAGATGTTCTGAAATTGTAATCAAAGAGACTATATAGAAAAATTTATCTTCTGCTTGACTGGTTAAATATTTCCTTGTCCATTATTCAAAGTATTTACTGTAGAAAGCATTAAAAATCTCAAGAAGTTCGAAATTTTCGTTCTTCTTGCTTGAAATTTCGTTTCAATCGATTGAAATATTTGTCTGTTTTTCTGTTATTTTTTTTAATTTTACTTCGAGAAGGCCATTTTGATATCGTGCTTTTGCGTAGTCCGAATTAATTGCACAGGGCAACTCTATTTCCTTATAGTAATTACGGCTAGCGTCGCTTCTTTTTGTAGATATTGTTAGCGAGTGGCTGGTTGCTTTCAATTCGATGTCTTCCTTTACGACACCGGGCATTTCCGCAATGACGATGAGTTGAGTCAGTTCTTCGTTTATGTCTACCAAGGGTTCCCTTATATCTCCTGTATCGACCTTAGCTTCACCTCCCGCTCCTTTTGGGGGTTTAACATTTCCAAATCGTTCCACGATAGGCGTTCCATCGGGGCGAAAATTAATGTTAAATCCCGCTACGAATGGATTTCCTTGAAAGAATTTGGACTTATTTTTCATAAACCACTTTTGAATTTCTTCAGGATTTAAATTTTGAAACTGTGGGAGAAATTCTGATATCTTCTTGTATACATCCTTGAAAATACTCTGAAATTCTTTAGTCTTGAATAAGTCGTTTTCAAACATATTAAAGAAGTCAGATGGACTTTCTATGTCGTCTTCCTCGTCTTCTTCTTCGTCTCTGTCATCCTTTTTTGGCACGAATAACCACCTTCAAATCAAGTATAGATTCTATGTTTATAATTACCACGATAAAATAAAAAATAAATTTATGAGGCTCTTGAATGAAAAATACGTGTGATATTATTAAAATTTTATTCAGTAGATGTAAAAATTCTATTTTTGGTGTTTTAACTTGAAAAGATATGTATAAATTTTTTTTTAAAGAATCCCGCTGTATATCATAAATTTAATGCTGGAAATGATACTTAAATGCAATTTAATTTGTTTCTATCTGAATTGTACTTCAAAAGTTACCCTTATGCATTTAAATAGGGTTTTCAATTCGCTTATTTTATGAAGACAAAAAATCTTCTTTGTACAATTATAAAAAGCCGAAAATCATACATGCCAATTTTATCTATTTTTGCGATTTTCTTTAGCTCAATTGTTACTTTTGAGAATTATTTCTCTATCTTTCCCGAGAAATCAGATTATAGTGAAAATACGCTCTTTTTTCAAGATATCCCTAAGCAAGTCTGAAACTTTTATAAGGCCATCATTTATTCAGAAAAATGTACCTTTTGATGGAATGTATGCTAATTACTCTTATCAGGGCCAAAGGTTTTATGATACAAATGTTCAATATTCTTACCTTATGGGAAACGACTTTTCGGTCTCTTGGACTTTAGGGGAAACAAATTATCATGGTACTTGGACAGAAAACGCCCTTACTGGGATGATGTCGAACCAATACGAACGAATAAATCTTGGATTTGGACACACGCCCTTGTGGATTGATACTGAAATCCTTTCTATAGGAGATGTTATATCAATTACCGTAGAAAAAGACGAATGTCATCTTTTTAGAGTCGAAAGTTT
>JBHLMB010000250.1:0-5058 GCA_048938565.1 Promethearchaeota archaeon
GCCCTTTTTAAGATAATAGTTGCTGGAAATGGTGGAGTGGGAAAAACTACTCTTCTAAAACGGTTCGTAGATGGTACTTTTGATATGAATACAAAAATGTCTATTGGTGTCGAACTACATCAAAAGACCGTGGAAATTAATGAAAATATATCTTGCAGCCTTATTCTATGGGATCTTGGAGGGCAAGAACAATTTAGATTCATGTTGGATAGATTCATTGACGGGGCTTATGGAGCTATATTAATGTTCGATTTAACTCGAATACAAACGCTTTACGATCTTGACGAATGGATTAAATTAGTGCGATACCAAGACGATAATCTTCCATGTATTCTTATTGGAGGTAAATCAGATTTAATGAAAAATTTTTTAGGAAATGATAAAGCTATCCAATACAAGAAAGATAATCACTTATTAGATTATTTTAAAGTTTCTTCTAAGACAGGAATGAATGTTAATGAAACCTTCGAATCTTTAGTAAAGGGTATTTTAGATTATAATTTAATTGAATATTGATTTGATTAAAACAATAAAAATAATTCTATTAAATCTATTTCATATAAATTAATGTTTCAGTTATTACATCATCCCATTCTGATTATAATGGCCTATTAATCAGTTGAAAGCGCCCTGCTCTGCTAAAGAGTCGCACCCTGATGTGAGATATCATTCTTATTATCTTTAAAATAAATTTTTCCTTTTGCCCATAATTTATCAATAAGCTTGTGATCCATTTTAATCTACCCACAATAATATTTGATATTAAGCAAGGAGCTCGAGGGATCTATTTCTTTCCTGTAGAGCCAAATCCACCTAAACCTCTTTCTGATTCTGGAAGTTCCTGAACTTCCTCAAATTCATATATATACATTTTTCCAAGTATTATCTGGCAAATTCTCTCACCTTTCTTAAGCTCAACATCTTTATTTGAAAGATTTACGACAATAGCCATCCATTCGTTTCTATATCCTGCATCAATAGTTCCAGGAGTATTTAAAATCGAGATTCCATCCCATAAGGCCAAACCGCTTCTCGGTACGACTCGAAAATAGTATCCTTCAGGGATCGCTGTAGCAAATCCTAAAGGACATCCTATTCGTTCAAGAGGTTTTAATACATACGAATCGGAATCTATATCTACTAGTTCTTTTTTTCCTTTTTCGTTAATTATCTTCTTAAATCCCATAATTCGAGCATCAGAGCCAGCATCCCCATATTTTGAAGATCTAATTGGAGTAAAATCTTTCCGAAGTGGTTTGCAGGGTATTTTCATTTTTCGATAAAAATATTATATTTACTTACAATAAATTTTAAAAAAGCATAAACCTAAAAAAAAATATTATTAATGAAACATTAAGAAACAAAAATAGATCAACAAAGAAAAATGATAATATTAAGTAGATACGATCCCCGCACGGATAAGGAAGCACTTAAAGAACTTTTTGAAGATTTTAATAATAATTTATCGTATTTTCCTGTAGAATGGGATGATTTTGAAAACGAGCTTAAAAGAAGGGCTCTTAAGCTTCAATATAGAAATGCCATGGTTGTTGCTAAAGAAAAAGATAGAATCGTAGGATTTGGTACATTTACAGCTTTTAGGGATTATTTAGGAATAGACTACGCCTTAGTTCACCAAGTTATGACGAGGAAGGAAGATTCTTTCAAGAAAGGAATAGAATTTATGATTTTAGAGGAATTACAGAAGTATATCAGCAGGACATTTAATACTACAAAATTTTATTATAGGTGCCCTGATAAAGACAACAACCGAAGAAGCCTTCTCATAAAGCTCAACCAAAAGAAGTCAAAATGCATTTGGTACGAAAATTAATTATACTGCTTTTATTTTTAACATCCTATTAGAAAAACCTAATTTTTTTAAGCTTTAGCAAGCCTATTATGAACTGAACAACATATTATAAAAATTACTAAAAGCACGGCAGCTCCAATAATATAAGGCCAATATTGTGATAATAAATCACCTATAAAATCTCCCATTAAAAATCGTCTCTACCTGCTTTAAAAAAGTTATTCATTATAAAGATCTATCATAAATAAATATTTTTATGATAATCAAATTCAATTTTTATAATGACATTGATTAAATTTAAAAAAATAAAAAAAAGATATATTATTGGGTTTCTAACTGAAAATTAATTTGAATACGAACTCTATATATTAATTTATCAATATCTTCCTTTACCTTTACATCCGATTCTATAATTTGAATATTTCTTATACCCCTTAAAGTTTTCTTGGCTTCGTTATACCCATTTTTTACGGCATCTGCCCAATTTTTTTCGCTAGTAGCAACTAGCTGTATTGATTTATATACTGCCATTTCTTTCACATTATACATTTTTGTAGTATTATAATTGTGGACATTTATTTATTTAAACATTTCGAGAATAAAAAGACGAATTTTCAATGAAGAAAGCTCTCTTATATATGAATTATTAAATTTAAAAATGGAATTACTCTTATTAGAAACAATATGAAAAAACAAATGGCAATAAAAATATAAATAAGAGTTTATATTGTTACATTAAATAGTACTATTTAACTAATTATTTAATTCTTCAAAAATATATTAGAGGATTTAGATTTGGTTTCAAAAGAACAAAAAAAGCTCAATCGCGTAATCAACTTTGTCAAGAAAGGCTTGTCTGGATTAGCAGACGAACTTGAAGGAACTGTAAAAGCAATAACCGATTTTACAAAATCTTTGAAAAAAGCCCAAAATGACTTGAAAGATGTATCCGCTGAAGAAGTTGTGCAAACTGTAAGTACTTCCTCTAAAAAGGTTGCAGCTCCAGGAACAGGAGGCGTAAAAGCAGCAGCGGCAAACACATTATTTTCTTTATTAAGCGGTAGCGAAGGACAACAGGCAGCTGCACCTAGACCTGCAATGACCGCAGCCCCTAAAGCACCTGCTCCCCCAGGTAGTGGTGGACCCCCAAAAGCACCGGGTGGTGGACCCCCAAAAGCACCGGGTGGTGGGCCTCCTTCTCGAGCAAATTTACCTCCAGCACCTAAATTGCCCCCTACAAGTGGTCCTCCAGTGGCACCTCCAGGAGGAGCCCCTCCTTCGCCATATGCCAAGAGACCAGGACCACCGGCACCTCCAGGAGGAAGTAGACCTCCAGCACCCCCAGGATCCCCTGCAACAGCAAATACTGCGGGTGGAGGATTAAGTTCTCTAAGGGACGAAATGTTAGATGAATTAACCCGACTCAAAAAGATCATGAGAGGAGAATCTTAAAACCTAACTATATCTTTTCTTTTTCTCACATTTATTGTTTATTGAAAAGAACGCATAAAAGATCAAACTTAAATTAGATCTTCAAGATAAATTAATATAGATATTTAATTTAGGACATTCTTAATGCCAAACCTAACTATTGTATTAGATGTAGGGCAATTCTCGACAAAGATTGGATTTGCAGGAGAAGATTCTCCCTCTAATGTATTTTTTACGATAGTTGGGAAACCTAAGTACCAAAATTTAAGTACTCAAGAAAAGTTCAAGGGAACTGAAGAATTATATGTAGGAGACGAAATACAATCCCTCGGTCTTTTTAAGATACATTCTCCAATAGATAACGGAGCCATTATAGATTGGGGATATTTTTCAAAGATTGTAGATTATATTTTTTATTCATTACGTGTAGATCCAAGCTTGGTTAACTTACTCTATGCCGTTCACCCTTCATTCCCTAAAAAAGACCTCCATAAATTGTTTGAATTATTTTTAGAACATTATCAATGCATGGCCTTTTATCCCGTATTAGACTCACAGCTAACATTGTATTCAGGTGGCTTTCAAACTGGATTGATGATAGAAATGGGCGACAGCGGTACTCGAATTGTTCCCATATATGAGGGTTTTAAAATTGAACATGCAATTCAAACACTTGAAATTGGAGGCCGCGTCTTATCAAAATACATGGAAAAGATATTAGGATCGATAGGATTTGCTGTAGATTCTTCCATAAGAAGAGAGTTAGTACGAGTTATTAAAGAAAAAGCTTCATTTGTTTCTTTAGATTATAAAGAGGATGTTAATCGTTATAAGCAATATAGTAAGCAATTTTCATTGCCTGATGGTTCTGTTATTTCCTTGGATAAAGAAAGATTCATGGTTGCAGAAGCTTTATTTAATCCATCACTAGTAAATCTTGAAGAAAAGCCATTACACTTGGCGATTTTAAATGCCATTGATGAATGTGATCTTGATATTCGCCCCCATTTATTGAGTAATATCTTTCTTTCTGGAGGATCTTCAATGTTTCAAAACCTAAAATCAAGAATTTATCAAGAATTAGAATTAGAATTAATAAGAAGAAAAAAAAAAGACCAAGTAATAAAAATAATAGCCCCACGGGAAAGAACTTACTCCGTGTGGATTGGCGGTTCAATACTTGCATCCATTCCAGAATTCAACAACAATTGGATTACAAGAGCAAGATATTTTAGAGAGGGCATCCCTGAGGATCTTCTATAAATCTAAAACTAACAATTTTTGATATGTATTACGAAGATATTACTTTTTAATAAATAATTATCAAGATTTAATTTATTTACATATATATTTATTAGGTATTCTAAAATGGAAGAAATAATGAATGATGCTGAAAAAAATCCCATCATTGAAGATGATTGTGAATCTAATTTGTTTAACAAGATTAAAAAAATAAATACCCCCATCAAAAATGAATTGTTAATGATTTTATTAGATGGAGATTGGCATTCAGAGGGAGAACTAATTAGAACTGCCAAAAAAGAGAGAAAATATGCCGGTGCCGTCTTGGTTGGGACGATGTTAAATAGTCTTAATTCCTTGGGACAGGATGTTTTCTTAAACAAGAAAATAATCGAAGGAGAGTGGCATTTCAAAATTTCAAACAATTATGTGGGTTTAACTAGAGCAGCTTTTACTCGTACAGCATATAGGAAATTAGATAATATAGAATAATTTTGGATTGTTTTCTTTCACTTTTTTACACATTTCTCCATAATGATAGTATAATTCAAACATTTAGAACAAAATCCTTT
>JBHLMB010000251.1:0-5056 GCA_048938565.1 Promethearchaeota archaeon
AGCTGAAGCTTTAGATGGCTTACCGCCTGTTAAAATGCATTGTAGTAATTTAGCTGCTGATGCTTTGCATGCGGCAATTAATAATTACCGAAAAAAGTTAGCAAAATCATAATAAGTCTAAGGTCCAAATGATTCCATTATAAAGCATTAATTTTTCCTAAAAAAAATTGATGTTTCGCTTCTATTTTATTCAATGATTTAATTTTTCATAAATATTTGATAATACGAATTAATAATAACAGTTTTAGATTATTAAGGAATAGAAATAAATTAAGAAATTTTTAAGAGAAAATGGATAAAGAACAAATTAAGATAAAATTGGGTGGAATGACATGCGCCTCCTGTGCATTTAAAATTGAAACTAAATTAAAGGGTCTTGAGGGAGTCAGTAGTTCTACTGTAAATTTTGCTAATGAGGAAGCTACCGTTGAATTTAATCCAAATCTAACCAATTATAAGATCTTTGATAAAGCTATTACAGATTTAGGTTATAGGGCTTCCCTAGCGAGAATTGATATTAAGATTTTAGATCAGATATCCGAATCAAATTTCGAGAAATTCATATCCGAAGTTGAAAAAATTGATGGTATTAATCAAGTTAGAGGAAATTTTAGGGCATCTAAAATCTTTGTCGAGTTTAACGAATTTAAACTTCACGAAAATCAAGTATATTCAAAAATAAAACAATTGGGCGTAAAAATTGAGAAATCTGCGGGTGTCTTGGATAAAGATATTGAAAAACATCAAGAAGAAATGAAATATCGCTTGAAGATATTATTCATTTCGCTTACATTTACTTTAATTATAACACCAATTAGTTGGTTTTTAACTGAATCATTTGAACGAAATTTGACCTTATTTTTTTTTGCAATTGCTAATTATGCCATTGCGGGAACTTTCTTTCTGAAAGGGGCGTACAAATCTATAAAAAATAAATCAACTAACATGGATGTATTAGTTGCTCTCGGAACTACCACAGCTTTGGTTTATTCTATCCTCACCACCTTTTCTATAATTAGCGGAAAGACTTTTTATGAAGCTATGAGCATGATTCTTTCGTTTCTACTTATTGGAAAATATTTCGAACATAAAACAAAAGGAAAAACTTCAGAAGCCATAAAAAAATTGATTGGTTTGCAACCAAAAACCGCTATTCTTCTTAAAGAGGATAATGAGATTGAAATTCCGATTGAAGAAATCGAAGTCGGAGATATCTTATTAGTTCGTCCTGGAGAAAAAATACCCGTTGATGGAGTAATCGTTAAAGGGAAGACTAAAGTAGATGAATCAATGATCACTGGAGAAAGTCAATATATCAAAAAAGAACCTGAAGACGAAGTAATTGGTGCAACTATCAATCAAACTGGTTTAATTTATATAAAAACTAAAAAAATTGGGAGAGAAACCCTTTTATCACAGATAATAGAATTTGTAAAACAAGCTCAGAGTCGAAAAGCGGCAAAACAACAATTAGCGGATAAAGTTTCAAATTATTTTGTACCTGTTGTAGTTTTAATTGCCACGATAGCTTTCTTGTATTGGTTCTTAGTAGCTAAGATAGGTTTTGAAACCGCTCTCTTAGTCTTTACATCTGTTGTTGTTATATCGTGTCCATGTGCGCTAGGTCTTGCAATTCCGACAGCTGTAATGGTAGGTACAGGAAAAGGTGCTGAAAACGGTTTACTAATTAAGGGCGGCGATTCTTTAGAAGCTATAAATAAAATCAATTCAATCATTTTTGACAAGACGGGAACTCTTACCGTGGGAAAACCGAAAGTCTCTGCAATTTTTTCTGAAATAGATATAAAAAACACTGGTATCGATTCAAAAGAATTATTATTTTACGCAGGAAGTGCTGAGATGGGATCTGAACATCTATTAGGAAAAGCGATAATAGAAGAGGCAAATCAAAGAGGCTTAAAACTTGAATTTCCCTCTGATTTTGAAGCAATTCCTGGAAGGGGAATCAAGGCAAAAATCGGAACTAAAAAAATCTTGATGGGAAACGATAAATTGATGGTTGAGAGTAAAATTCCGATAGGAGATTATGAAGTACTTTATGATGAGTATCAATCTTCTGGGAAGTCAACCATTTTTATCAGCCTAGATGGTCAAATTAAGGGTTTAATAGGAATTTCTGATAAAATAAAAGAACAAGCTCCGTATGCTTTAAGCGAATTGAGAAAAATGGGCATAGAAATATTTATGATTACAGGTGATAATAAACAAACGGCGCTTAATATTGGAAACGAGTTAGGAATCAATGAAACTAATATATTAGCTGAAGTTTTGCCAAATGACAAAGCGTTAAGAATTAAGGAAATTCAAGAATCAAATCCAGAAAAAAATGTTGCCATGGTAGGAGATGGAATTAATGATGCTCCTGCCTTAGCACAAGCGGATGTAGGTATCGCCATTGGAACAGGAACAGATGTTGCCATTGAAACAGCAGATATAATATTAATGAGGGGAGATTTGAGAAATGTTGTTGCTGCTATTAACCTTTCAAAAAAAACCTATAAAAAAATGATTACTAACCTTTTTTGGGCTTTTATTTATAATATTATTGGAATACCCATAGCCGCTGGTGTATTTTATTATTATACAAATATTTTCTTGCCCCCTTACTTGGCAGCCGTCTTTATGGCTTCGAGCTCAGTTTCTGTCGTTACTAATGCTCTCTTTTTGAAGCATTTTGAACCGAAAACAAAAAAACAACTCGAAGAAGAAATGTTATTACTCGAAGAAAAGGTAACTGATCCAATATGTGGTATGAAAATAAATCCAAGTCGCTCGATAGAATATGAATACAAAGGAAAAATATATTATTTTTGCAATCAATCATGTGAAAAAAAATTTAAGATAAATCCTGAAAAATACAAGAACTTTGATAACTTCGATCCTAGATTAATGCATAGAGTTGTCTCTGAAGAGGAACAGCATATTGAAACTCTTAAATGTAGTAATTGTGGTTTTGTAATGGAATTACCAAATCATTGCGGAAAACCAATGCATGAGGAAAATGGCCAGTTAGTTTGCTGGATGGGCCTTTCCTGTGGTGTTCAAGAAATTCCATTCCATTGTGGCATTCAAATGGAAATATTAAAAATGAAAAGAAATAACCTGATTGAAAATAATAAAGAAGAGGAATTAGATCAAATGGGAAATATAGAATGTATTAAATGTGGAAAAAAGCAAGAATTACCAGTGCATTGCGGAAAACCAATGCATGAGGAAAATGGCAAGTTAGTTTGCTGGATGGGGGCTTCTTGTAGTACTCAAGCAATACCTGAGCATTGTGGAAAAAAAATGAAAGTAAACAAGTAATTTTTTTTTATTCTTTTTTTCTTAATTTAGTCAAATGTAAAGATATCAATGCTATCGTTCACAGGAAATAAATCGATAACTTTTTTCAATTCTTTTTTGCTAAACATCGATATATAATAGTTTTTATATGTTAAATATTCCTTGATAAAATACGATATTAATTGCGACCATATCCGCTCTTTTTCTGAATAAGCGCTTATTCCTTCTTTAACATTTTTGAGTCTAGTTAATGTTTTGGGAGTAGATAAAGTTTCTATGAAATTTTTAAGAATATTAGCTCTTATTACAATATATTCCTCTGGTCTGAAGCTTTTTATAGCGGCCATCAATGATTCGTCTGCTATTAAATAAAACATGATTCTTTTATCTTCAGGTTCCTCTGGATTATCGATTAATGTGAGTTCAATGTCCATATCAGCAATCCTTTCCAATATTAAATAGAGTTCCCCCGCACTTATCTTAGTATGTCTCTGAATTTCAAATACAATTTCAGATATTGGGTAATGAAAATCAGGATATTTTTTTTCGGATTCAATCCTATAAAGATATTCCTTTTTGAGGATTTGGAGTATTTTTTCTTTTAATTCACGAGAAAACTCTCGTTTTGCTGTCAAAATTTTATGACCTTGATTTTTTTTTCGTGTTACGACCCCTTTACTTCGATGTATTTTACTATATTTAGTTGATAAAGCTGATATGAATTGATCAGAGGCTTTATCGTTATCTAGATTCTTGCTCAATTCAATGTTCCTTTTTTTTTTATCCAAGCTCATCGTGTCAACTAATCTTTCTGAAAGGAATTTTTTTGCTTTCTTTTTAGCCAAATCCTTTTTCTCATATATATCAGTAATAGAGAAAAATTCAATAATTCGATCAATTATATTGCCTTTTTTATCAGTTTTTAATTCTAATGATATATCAATATGTTTTTCTCCGAGGTGGTTTGCAAGATTATATATATCAGAAATTGGTAATTTCAATGATTTTACTAGGTCGTTCTCGATAATTTTTAAAGAAAAAGAACTTCCTCTTCTTATATATTCATTTTTAATAAGAATGTATAGCTTTTCTACATCTTTTTCTTCTTCTCGGATTGTTTCTTTTAAGATTCTTATGAACATAGAAGTTTGCTGGGGTTTTAAATAATAAATGATGAGAGTTAAACCCAAAAAAATTATAAATAGGATTGATATGAAAAACTTGCTGTATTGTAAAAAATTCCCTACTAAGGTGAGATCCTGTCCTGAAATTGTTTGCGTGTTAGCGTATTGCGTTAATGTCTGGGCAAATATACAAGTTAATATCATTAGTACAACTCCATCTTTTTTAAAAAACAAAATCCTCCATCCAAAGGTCTTTCCTGTTTTTACTAATACTCTATAGAGGAAAAACATTGAGATCAAAAATTCGATGGCAAAGACATAATATATCGCGCCTACGCTTGCTCCAGAAACATTTTGTAATGTTGAAACAGTTTCTGGTCTCATAAAAAGAAAGAGCGAAACTTGCATAATCTGGAAAAAGAAAATAAAAAATACTATAAGTGAGAAGGTAAAATTATCAAATTTACCAGATCTTTTTGTCTCTGCGAGCCTTCTCGTGAATACAAATTCAAGAACTATAAACAAAAAAGTTAATATCAAACTCACATAAATTAGAGGCATGACCAGTTGCATTTCAATTTTATACACTTCTATTGTGCCAGCTGGATCTCCTGCTCCAAGAATAT
>JBHLMB010000252.1:0-5042 GCA_048938565.1 Promethearchaeota archaeon
GGAATCACCTTCAGTAATATCCGCTCCTGCTGCTATAATCTTAGGATGGGCAGATTTGGAAAGATTAAAAAGAGGAATCGCAAAATCATTACGTGATACTTCAGAATTTACCGAATATTCCTCTGAAATTTATAATTACATAAAAAAAGAAGGTCTTCATGATGGAGTTAACAAATTAAAACGCCTTCTTTCAGAGAAAATATCAAGTTGTACACTAATTTTTAGTACATCTAGTTTAAAGAAACAACAATGGAGTTCTATTTCAGATTTTATGAATTGGGAAGATGATAAGAAGAATTTTACTAATCTATATGTAGCTTCAGAAATTGGCCCCTTTGCTTGTAATCTTACAAGTGAAATTGCTAAGAATAACGAATTATATGTTTTTCCCCTTACCATTCCTTCGATCGAAGCAAAAGGTAAGATTGAAATTATATCAAGAACAAAAGAAAAGCGAGGAGTTCTTCTTGTAAGCTATATAAACAAATTAAATCCAAGGATTAACATTGAAACGGGTGATGTTATTACAATAAAAAATAATGAATCTGGATTACCACTAATCGGAGGAACTATAGTACGAAATAACTTTAGATTAAAATATCCAATGAAAATTTCTCCTATAGTTAAACCGGATTCAAATTATGATTTATTTGTAGGAGATTATTTTTCCTTTCAGGAACTTGAGATTTATGATCCTAAAAGTATTATCGAATGCTTAAAGGGAGAGACAGATTTACTAAGTGATTCTTTACTATTAAAAAAGAATAAAGAGAAATCAAAACATTCATTTGAGCTTTTCTTTTCAACAAAAGAAAAAATCAATAATGATTTTTCTCTAAGAATTTCTAATTGCTTGAAAGAAAAACAATTATCAAACGCTATTAAAACGGGAATTATAAATTTTAGAGCCATACCTGAAAAAATAATCGAATTCAAGAATCCTCGATCTGAATTGCTCGAGAAGGTCCGAAATGGTTCAGTACCAAAAGGTATTTTAAAAAAATGGCCTTTTTATGTTCTAAAGATTAAATGACATTAAATCATTAAATTTACAAATATTCTTTCTTAGTTTTTGATCGAGTACTGATTAAGATTATAGAAAATCCAATAAAAATAAAAGTGAAATTTATATCCCATAATATAAATAAGGCAAACAGGGGTAATATTATTCCTTTCGATAGCATCCTGATCATGTTTATTATGGATAAAGATGTAGCTCTATTTTCTTTATTTATTCTTTTATTAATTCCTTCCATAAAAATTACATAACGAGAAAGACCTAACCCAATAATAATAATTAACAAAAAGATATTAATTGGAAGAAATAAAATAATCCCTAAAAGAATATAACAAATTCCAGGAAGGAATGTAAATATGGAAAACCAACATCGGTTTTTTTTAAATTTGGGTTTATATTTCGTAATAATATATGTAAATACACTTTCCATTAAAACAAAAAAAGAATCGAATAAACCAAAATAAAGTATTGGAATGTCTAAGACAAGGTAAAGATAGTATTGATAATTTAGGAAAAGTATCAATATAAAAACTTCTATAATAAGCATATCCTTGATTAGAATCCTTAAAACTTTGTTTTTTTTAAAATTCCTAAAGCTTGACTTAATAGGAGAAAAAAATTTTATTTTCTTACTATTTTTCCCTAATTTGGGTTCCACAAGTAATAAACTAACTAAAAAGGCTCCGATATAAGGGAAAACCATAAGCATCATAACAAGAGGAAGAGAAAAGAAGTAGCCTATGATAGATCCGATTGGAGAGGATATGAAAAAACCAATTAAAAAATAAATTTCTGATTTTCCTATAATAATCGTAAATTCCTTTTCTTTTCTATTTGTTTTCAGTGTATCAAAAAGAAAAGACTCTATAGAACCGGACATCATTGCAGAAGCTAAAGCAAATAATGTTTCAGCTATATAAAACATTATAAGATTTGGAATTATACTATAAATAAAGGCTGCTCCAGCACTTAAAAGTCCAGAAAAAGCTAGAATCCATTTCCTTTCTAAACGATCTGCTAGTAACCCGCATGGAATTTCAAGCATAAATGTTGCTATAAAATAATAGCTCTGCAAGAAACTGAATTCAATAAGATTAAGTCTTCCCCATAAAAGAAAGAACGGGATAATGATACTGGAAATCATATAAAATCCCATTAGAAATTGAAATAAATAAATTTTTTTTAAATTAGATCTAGAAATCTCATTAATGGTTCTATTTTTTAATACATTATTGTCATATCTTTCTTGAATTTTATCAAGTACCTGCATTGATAATTACACTTTCATTTAATTCCTTATTTTTCTAATTTTGATACAATTATACTCCAAATTTTATTTTCAATTAAATAACTGATTGAAAGCCAATAAACAATTATAGTATTACTTTTTAAGTAGAAAATTAGATTTTATTAACTTTTTTAACAATTACTCATCAAGAATGCAATATCAAGTAGAAAAGGGAAAGCTAATATAATATATTCTAAATTTTGAATAATTAATTATCTTATTCAATTTCTTTCACTCAATTTGTACACTTTAAATTGAAAAAAATAATGCTTTAGATATATAACTATCACATTATCTTCAATTAATTAGAATAAATCCGTTTTAATAAATCTTTTCACCAAAAAATACTTTATTCTTCATTCAAAAATCCTTTTGGAGCATCACATTAAAAATCAATTTATTAATTGAAATACAGAAATCAAACATGATTTTTTGTTTATTTTTTATTTTCGCATTATTAATAGAAAAGCTAAATGCAAGAATAAATTTGCAATAGTTCAAAATTAGGCTCGTTATCATCGTTATCAAATGTAACAAAAGATAACAAGCAATTCATAAATTTAAATATTATAAAGAAAGAAAGTATAAAAACTTAAAAAAAGCTTTAAAAATCATTTAATCTCATTTCAGTTGCCTTTATTATCTCTTCAAGCATTTGTTTGTATGATAAATCCATAAAATTAGCCATTTTAGCCAAATGTCCATCCCAACACCATCCAGGATTTGGATTGACTTCAAGAAGTTTGGGATTTCCTTCGGAGTCTAATCTCCAATCAAAACGAGCATAATCTTTACATTCTAACCTCTCAAATAATTTCAAGCTACAGGTTTCAATAATTTCTACAGCCTTCTCAGGAAGATCTGCAGGTATTGATCTCAGACAGCAATATGGAGAATCAGGGAGCCATTTGGCTTCATATCCACATATTTTTGGAAGTTCTGGAGGAAGTTGAGAGTAATCTTCTTCTGCAATCGGAAGTATAATGTGGTCTCCTGGAGGATTTCCGATAATCCCTAAAGTCAGATCTTTCCCTGTGAGAAATTGCTCGATTAATATCGGATTAGAATAACCAAATGATTCTCTTATTTTTGAAATAGCACTGATTAATTCCTCTCCGTTGTAAACCACGCATTCCTTTGTAATCCCAAAACTAGAATCTCCGTAATTTGGTTTTACAAGAGCTGGAAAATACAAGGGGAGGTCAAAAACAATATCTCCTGGTTTAATAAAGATGGCTTCTGGGACAGGGATATCCATCTCTTTAGCGATACCTCTTACTAAGGACTTATCATAGCAAAAAGCCAAACATTGAGGTCCTGAACCGGAATAAGGGATTTTAAGAAGATCTAAGAGCGCAGGTATGTGTAGTTCATTTCTTGCGTGATTATAATATCCTTCATCACATAAATTAAGGACATAGTGGATTTTTCCTTTCAATTTTATAAGGTCGTTTATTAAAGTGTCATGATTATTAAGAAAAATAAAATCTTTTCCATTCATATCTCGAAGGGCTCCTTTCAGCTTATCAATTGTATAAAAATCATCGTCATCAAAGATTTTTGATGGTTTTAAAACATCTGGTTTATTAGGATCTCCCAATAAAACAATGATTGTTTTTGGAATTTGTTTATTATTTTGAATTTTATGTGTCCATTCTTTTCGAACTTGAGCGCTAACGATTAGTCTTTTTTCCATCATTCCTAAATCTTGATTTCTGCGGGAATTTGGAGAAATTTCACGGTGAAATTGAACATCACAAAATCCTGCATGATCAATTAAATCGGATATTTTACTCCTGGAATATAATCGTTCAGCATAAAATTGATCAACCAAAACTCCCTCGTTTACATGATTTATGACTTCTCTCGAAATTAATTTCTGTTTATCCAAAGATAAAGATCGTTCTCGACAAACAAAAAGATTCTTATCAATCCATTCCCATGAACGTGCTTGGAAATTTTTTTTCAAGTATTCACCATCCGTTAAATCGATTAATATACGCCCCCAAGGTTTTAAAACACGTTTTATTTCTTTTAATAGAAGCAGGTCATCATTGATATTATCAAAATAACCAAAACTATTTCCCAATATGAACACAATATCAAATTTGTCACTTGCATACGGTAATTTACGTGCATCACCAATCCTAAATTCTATATTCAATAGCTCTTTCCTAGCTGAACGCCGAGCTCTTTGAATTAAATAGCGAGATCTATCTATCCCATATATATGTGAAAATCCTCTTCTTGCTAATTCAAGGGAATGCCTTCCTTGTCCACAACATAAATCCAATATTTCATAGTCTGTTTTTAATTCGACAATTTCAGAAAAAATATCAACTTCCTTAGATGTAATGCCATCATCATTGACAACATCACCATCTGTTTTAAGATAATAAGCGTTAAATAAATGATTCCACCAGTCCTTTCGCACATATTCTTCCAAATTTAAGACAGGCCCAAGACATATTTGAGATTTCGGTGTTTCTAAGGCTGTTGAATTCTGTTTTTTTATATTATTTTCTATTTTGGGTATTGTTTTCATGATGTTTGATAATTTAAATTATTTATTTAATAAGAAACCAATTTTGATTTTAAAAAAAAAAATTAGTTATAAGCAAAAACGAAAAGGAGATTCCATTCTACATATCTTCTTCCCAATCGCCATCATCATCCCAGTCCTCTTCATCGTCATCCCAATCATCCTCATCGTAGTCATCATAATCATCATCACCG
>JBHLMB010000253.1:0-5033 GCA_048938565.1 Promethearchaeota archaeon
CAGATATATTTCATAGAAAGAAAATAGAATAGAAATTTTCAAAATTATAACTTTATTTTAAAAGAATTTCACTTTTTAGTCTTTTTCTACTTTTTACTTAACAATTGAAGGTATACTTTTAGAACATAGAAGAGCATTGTGAAACCATTTACTTTATTAGAATTCTCAGGAATTTGCTTTATAAATTATTTAGATAAATTTTATTACGAGTCTTGACATCCTATCACTCAAATTAATTTATAAAACATTCAAGAGTGAAATAAACAATGAAAGATTTAGAGATATTACAAGATGTGTTTTATGTAGGTTATGTGGATTGGGAAGTGCGAAATTTTCACGGTTATTCCACGCATAAGGGCTCATCTTACAATGCCTATATCGTCAAAAGTGGCGATAAAACCATCCTTATTGACACAGTAAAGCGCCCTTATTTTAAAAATTACTTGGAAAACATAAAGGCAGTGTGCGATCCAAAAGACATTGATTATTTTATCGTGAACCACATCGAACCAGATCATTCAGGATCGTTTCCTTTAATTCTCCCATACATACCAAATGCGGAAATCATCGCTTCTACTAAGGGAGTCGAGATACTTGAACAACATTATCACGAAGAAGTAAAAGAAGATGTTTTTAAAAAAATCAGGGCAGTTGGAGAAGGCGACACATTAGATGTTGGGAATGGAAAAGCATTTGCGTTCGTGCCCATTCCAATGATTCATTGGCCAGATTCCATGGTTTCTTTTATGACGGATGAAAACGGCAAAAATGTACTTTTTTCTAACGATGCTTTTGGACAGCATTTTGCCACTTCCAAATATTGGGACGATCAAAACGATCTTTCTGAGATAATGTGGGAGGCGGAAAAGTATTACGCAAATATCTTATTGCATTTATCCAAGCTCATCGCAAAAACATTACCTGTTGTTGGAGCTCTGCCGATTGACATTATTTGTCCCTCTCACGGTGTTGGATGGAGGACAAACCTTTTAAAAATAATTGAAGCATATACTAAATGGTCAAGTGGAAAGATAGACGAAAATAGCGTATTAATCGTCTATGATACAATGTGGCAAAGTACTGAAAAAATAGCAAAAGCGCTATATCACGAACTGTTTAAAAGAGGCATCCCAGTTAAAAGGTTCAGGTTAACGCAAGCTGATTATAGCGATGTCATAACGGAAGCAATGAAAGCAAAAGCAATATTAGTAGGAAGTCCAACGCTTAATATGGGACTCTATCCTTCCATCGCAGAATATTTGAGCTATCAAAAAGGACTAAAACCAATGGATAAGATTGGACTTGCTTTTGGTTCGTACGGGTGGAGCAAGGGTGCCGTAAAAGCAATTAATGAAGAATTAAAAGCCACTAAATTTGATGTAATGGAAGAAGATTCTATTGAAATAAAGTTCGTTCCTCGAGAGGAACAGCTTGATTTTAAAGCAGTAATTGATAAATTAGTTGAGAAAATGGGATAGAGGAAATAAAATGGATTTTAGCTTAAGTTCCAAACAAAAAGAATTACAACAAAAAGCAAGAGAATTTTCATTGAAATGGCTCTTACCTACCGTCCATAAATACGACGAATTAGGGATAACACCGATGCATGTCATTAAAGAGGCATGGAAAGCAGGATTAATGAATTTATCAATCCCTAAGAAGCATGGCGGGGAAGAGGTAGGACTTCTCGAGCAAGCATTGGTAGTAGAAGAGATGGCAGCAGCAGCTCCTGGCATGGCCACGACAATTAACGGAAATAGCTTGGGATTAGAACCATTGCTCATGTGCAATAACAACCAATTAATAGCAGAAATATCAGAGGACTTGTTAAAAAATCCGAATATAATATGTTTTGCGACATCGGAACCAAATATGGGTTCCGATGTGGCGGGAATGATCTGCAAGGCTGATTCCGACGGTGATGATTGGATTTTAAACGGAAAGAAATACTGGATAACAAACGCAGGAATCGCAAAGTATGCTTCAGTATTTGCTAACACTGATCCAAAATCAAGGCATAAAGGTATTTGTGCCTTTTTAGTACGAATGGATAAGGAAGGAGTTGAAACGGGGATATCTATAGAAAAAATGGGACATCGGTGCTCTAACACTACCGTTATAAAATTTGATAATTATCGCGTTCCCAAGGAAGACGTGATGGAGGTGCCAGGGAAGGGATTCGGTCTCGCAATGAAAACATTTTCCATAACAAGACCTATCATCGGAGCAATGGCCACGGGATTAGCCCGTTCAGCCATGGAGTACGCCATTCATTACGTGAAAAAACGCAGGGCCTTTGGACAAAAACTCGCTGAATTTCAAGCATTACAATTCAAGCTAGCCGAATGCTACCAAAAAGTAGAAACGGCTAGATTAATGACTTGGAGGGCTTGCTGGGACGCAGACACGGGAAAAGATCCCTTATTATGGGCCTCAATGACTAAATATTACGCATCAGAAATAGCCATAGAGGTTGCAAGCGAATCCTTGCAGTGTTTTGGAGGCTATGGCTATACTAAAATGATGCCAATAGAAAAGCTCTTTAGGGACGCAAAATTATATCAGATTTACGAAGGAACAACGGAGATTCAGAAACTCATCATTTCTAGGCATGTTCTTGGTGCTTATGAGCCTGCGATGCCCGCTTTAGAGAATGTTCCGTTCGCTCCTATAGACGAGGATTTTGATGACGAATTAGAATCTTTCAACGACATTAAGAAATCAAAAAATGCTAAAAAAACTTGGCGTTGTAGGATTTGCGGCCATATCCATTATGGTGATAAACCTCCGGAGGAATGTCCGGTTTGTAAATTCCCAAAGGAAGTCTTTAATGAAGTCTGGACACGATAGACTTCTCCTTTCTTGATTTTCCCATTTTTTCTATTTTCTTTTTTTTGTTTTATTTAAACAGATCTGTTAAAATCATCTAATTATTACCACAACTAACTATATTAATCGTTCATTTATTTTTATAAATCTTATTATTCAATTTTAATGTATTGACCAATTTTTTTATTCAACTATTCAATTCATATGAATATATTTTAAATATAATAGTTCCTTAAAAATCAATAAGATAAAAATTTGGTGATTAAAGATTAATTCTTCCTTCAGTTGCATTAAATGTGGATCTAAATCCGAACTTGATGTATATGAGCACTCAAAAACTTTCACATGGTCTGATGGGGGTCGTCCCATAGCAATAAAACATTCCCAAACATTATCGTTTAAAGTCCCTGTTTGTAGCACCTGCAAGGCACAATTTAAAAAATATGATCGAAATTGGTACATTGTGGCCGGTTTACTGATCGTGTATTGGATTATTTTTGGTGTTATTTATACTTGGTTATATTTTCAATTTCAAGAAGATGGGACATACTGGGGGCTCTTTTTTGGTTCAGTACAATTCATATCCATGGTAATCATTGGCATTTTCAGTGGAGTTATATCTGGTGTTATGGCCTTATTGCTCAGGATTAATAAAAATAACCCAAAAAAGTACATGAAATTTGATTCAAGCGGAAAGGCCTTGGTCAAACCTAAATTTGCTACACATTGGCTATCCCATAGTCGCTGGATAGATTTCTCTGCGAGAGGAACAACATTACAACCACCTCCCGATTCATCTGAGAGAGGAATACCATTACAGGTATCTCCCGAATTTGACCGGCAAGTGAGTATATGTCCGAAATGTTTTCTTCCTAATAGTTCAGCTTCTTCTAAGTGCTCGAATTGCGGTGCTAAACTCTAACTAATTTTCTTTTTTTTTTTTAAAGAAACTATGAAAGCGAGATTATGTGGAGTTATTTCTATTAAATGAAGTAGCTCTTTCCATATAGTACTTGCGTTGGCAAAGATTGTCACAAAAAATGGGCACATCAACATTGAACCATTCTTTTTTTAATTCGTGAATCTTTAAATAGCTGTGGTCCTTGGCGAACTTGTAAAGGTCGATAGATTGGTCGCAAAACGAACATTCACGTTTATCAACCAGCTCTTCAATTGTTTTGAGTTCTTGGTATTTCAAGTATTTGAAGCACTCACAGCAATGAAATTCCAAGACGGGACTTTGCCAGAGCGTTAATACATGGTCTGGAGTTAGTTCAAGATTGTCACTTAAGAAATCATAGATGTTCAAGGCCTTTCCGCACGAGTAGCATTCTCGTTCAACGAAGTTCTCGGTATCTTGGACTTGTCGTCTTAAAATCTTGATATTCTTCCAGAGTTTTGAATTATTCAATTTACGAAAAAACATTTGTAATATAAATACCCCTATTACACTCTTAGTACCTATGTAATTATAATTAACGAGAAGTTTTATAATCTTTGATTTTTTTGTAAGTTCCTGAAAAGCAATAATTTTTCATAATAGTGAAGAATGTTAAATAAAATATAGCATTGAATTAATGCAATATATGACAATAATGATAATATTAAATCATATTTGGAGACATGGCAAACTTGTCAATATTAGAAAAAAACTTAAAAGAAGCGATTGTCGGAGAGAGTAAAGCAAGAAAGAAGTACGAATTATATGCAGAAAAAGCCCTAGAAGAAGGTTTTAAAGGAGTTTCTCTCTTATTTCACGCAATTTCAAGAGCGGAAACCGTTCACACACATAATCATCTAAGAGTGATGGGAGGCATAAAATCAACCGTAGAAAACCTTAAGGTAGCCATCAAAGGGGAGCATCACGAGTTCACGAATATGTACCCCGATTTTTCAAAAGACGCCAAGGAGGAGGGAAACAAGCAAGCTGAACGATCGTTTGATCTCGCAAATCAAGTCGAGAAAATTCATCACGGACTTTACGAAAAGCCTTAAGAGCTGCCGAAGAGGAAAAGGCCTTAGAACAGAAAGACATTCATGTTTGTCCCGTATGTGGTTATACGCATGAAGGTGATTTACCTGATAAATGCCCCACGTGTAAGTATCCAAAAGGCGTGTTCAAAGAAGTATGCACCTGCTAAATCCTCTTTTATTCTGAATATTTTTTTCTTTAATAAATCTTGCTAAAGCCATCTTTTTTTTTT
>JBHLMB010000254.1:0-5029 GCA_048938565.1 Promethearchaeota archaeon
CCTAACTACCTTTTTGTACCAATAGACCGTAATTATGCAAAAAGTGATTGGTTTTTTAAACAAGTTATGATTTTTGCATATTAAATATCAGGATTGTGACTAAAAATGATCGCAAGATTTTCTAATATTTCTGTAGAACCTCTTACTGAGCATGAAACGCCCCGTATTGAAAACATGCCGCCTGTCATTGGATGTTTTATATCCGATAAAGATGGAAAAACGCTGTTATCGTTTGAAATCTTTGAAGGAGCGCTGGAAATGTTCTTAAAAAAAGAAAATTATAATGGATTCAAAGAAAGCTTTGACTTGGAATTAATACCTATGTTTATTAGCGCATTTGAGAGATTTTCAGAGCAGTTAAATTTTAAGGACTTGTCCGGATTGGATTTACTAGGAACGGGCTTGAAAATGTATTCTTTCTTCTGTTTTGAAAAGTTTACGGTTACATTCTTTCTAAGTCCGTGGATTTCAATAAATAAGCATAGCGAAAGGGTAGTTGCGTTCTTTGATAGATTTTTCGATTCAAATCGAGATCTTTTTGAAAATTTTTACTTAAAATGTACAACGGAAAAAATCAAACAATTGAACCTGGTTGGTAATCGTTGGTTAAATCAGCTAAACTCTTCTTTAGCTTTTCATTAACCAAGCATGTATTAATCCTCCTATTATCAGATATAATAATGAATTATTAAGATAATGTTCATATTTTCTTATTAAACCTTCTAAAAAATAAAGTAAAATGGGATATTTTTGTGAATAATATCATCGAACAATTATCTGATGAAATATATTTAATTCGAGGAAAAGGGAATGGTAAAATACCATATTCAAATTCAATAATATTTGCAGATTTCTTAATCGATACTGGAATATCTATCCATCATATTGAAAAAATAAAAAATCAATTCAAAATAAAAGATATTTTATTTAGCCATTGGCACGAAGATCATATTCGAGATAACGAGATTTTTAAAAACGCTCGCAAGTCGTGTCACGTGCTCGAGAAAAAAGTTCTTGAAGATACTTCGTATTTTATGAAATATTATTATGTCCTTGGAACACCAGCTCAGGAGGTTTTTAATTATTACTTGTTTAATTCGATAAAAATAAAAGATATAGAGATTGATAAGACATTCGAAGATGGAACTACTTTTGAAATAGGAAAGGATTTATGCCTGAATGTTATTTACGCTCCAGGCCACTCTGCTGGACATTGTTGTTTTTATGAAAAACAAATGAAGGTTGCGTTTTTTGCTGACATCGATCTATCAAAATTTGGCCCTTGGTACGGGTGTTTGGATAGTAATATTATCGATTTTGAGTCATCGATAGAAAAATTGCTAAAGCTTGATGTAGATGTGGTCGTAACGGGTCATGTTGGATTAATCACTGGGAAAAAGGTCATTAAAGACAGGTTAAAAAAATACAAGTCCATTATTAAAAAAAGAGAAGATATGATTTTAGAACAATTTTCTGAAAGAAAAGAAAAAACCATTGATGATTTGATGCAGAAGAACATTATCTACAATTTTTACAAGGATTCTTTTTATAGTTATTTACTCGTTGCCGAAAAAGCAATGTTAAGCAAACACCTTAATAAATTAATCGGACAAGAAAAACTGGTAAAGGATGATAAAGAACATTATTATCTCCAATAACCATTTCTATGCAGAAATAATCCAAATTGCTAAATGCTTTAGCATCGGCAATCTTTATATCCTAATTTTATTTTAACTTCAAGAGAGAATTGTACCTACATTATTGCTAAGAGACGATGATTATATTACTTAAGCTTTATAAATGCATTCGTGTTATTTATGAAAAAATATGCATTTCACAAAAGAATTTAAATAAAATAAGAAAAATATTTTTATTGATAAAATAACAATAAAACAAATTGAAACATAATAAGGGAAGAATAGTGGTTAATAGAAACATCAAAGGCCCAAAAAAACCAAGAAGAAACGATTTTTGGGACAATTATGAGGATGAAATAGGCGAATTCGTTAATGATGACGACGATGGAGACTATAACGACGGAGATTGGGAAGAATACGAAGAATAATCTTCATGAATACTCCTCAAGAACGTAATCTAAACACTAAAAGCGGTTTTTTTTTGCTTACTTATCTTTTCATTAGATTTTTCTTAATTATCATTATATGAGGTTTTTTGCCATGATCTTTTTTCTTTCCTAACTTTCAATTTGATCAAGGCTTTTAACTCGTTTCTTCAAGTTATTTGGAAGCTTTTTAATTATTTTTTGGTCCGCAGTATAAAAAAAACAATCCAGTACAAGACTTAGACCAATATAAGAAGCGTCGTATATTGATAGATCGTGATTAATGGCAATTTCAATCGAATTTTTTCTTACTTCATTTTTTAAAGGTATAACTATAAAACCATAATTTTCTAAACTTTCTCCAGCATCGTTCAGCTCATCGTAATTGAATAAATTGCTATATTTTAAGGCGTTTAATACTTCGAAATAGAGCAAAAGAGGTTCAAGAAATTCAATTTTACCATCTACAAATTTATCATAAAGGATCTATGCCTTATCAGAACCCTCCTCTTCGATAAACCACTTTACAACAATGCTAGCGTCAATAACTACTTGAGTCATTTTTCCTCTATTTCATCCTATCCGTTTCTAATGCCTTTCTTCTCTAAAAGGACGAATCAACTCGGTACTATTAAATCCTTCAGGTGCTTTTTTCCGTATTTTTTCATTGAGCAAAACTGCCTTGGCCAAATTCCGTTCCATTTCGTTCTGAATTCTTTTCTTGATGGCATCTCTCAAGATTTCGCTCCAATTTAAGTCCTTGAACTTATCTATTCCTTTCTTGAGGTCGGGATCGATTCGAATACTAATATTTGTCATTATGTCACTAATGGTAAATGTAATAGGTAAATAAAAATATGATGGTTGAACTTAGATTTTTTAGCATTTAGCTTAGATTTGTCGAAGAAAATAATCTAATTTTATGTGCTCAAAACAGCTGTCAATATCTTCAATTTGTTCTAACTCGTGCAAGCTCAGTCTGTTTTTGTCCTTGGGATCCCTTGCTGCCCAGATGAGCTTGTTGAACCTCTGATGATGCAAGTGGAACCTTTGGTTCGCGTAGTCTTTTGCTTGCTGCGTGTACAATAAAAATGGCCAGTCGCTCCCTAACATCAGAGTTAGCTCCCGTGCGGCCTGCTTGAGAAGGCGTTCCTGCCAATCATTTGAAATGACCCTGTTGTCCAAGACGCTCTCGAGCTCTTTCATCGAACCGTTAATATATGGCCAAATCCACCCGTGTTCTTGATTTTCCCACACTTGAAATTGCCCTCCTTCGCCCCAACTGCTTTGTTTCATCCTAATCGTTGAAAAATCGTCTTTGTGTTCCTTGATATAATCGCTAAATGTAATCATTTCTACATTTGGATTCTTGTTAATGTTTTCAAACACGAGTTTTAACCAATCAATTCCTTCCATCCACCAATGACCGTAAAGTTCAAAATCGTACGGAGATACAATAATTCCCTTTTTATCGTGTTTTTCCTTGAACTCTCGTATTTCTTCTTCTAACACGGTCGTGAAGTGATTAGCGTGAGAGATGACCCGCTCGCGAGCGCGTGAGATGTCGTACAATTCTTTCTTGTCCTTTCCGAAATTCTTGTCAGTAATACGCCAGAAATGAAGACCAGATTCATGATCTTTCATGTGAAATTCCCTGTAATATTCGTCGCCCGGATATCCTATTCGAGGATCCCACACTTGCCTGCTAGATTTTTTATTTCTGCCAAAAACGGACACTCCCGTCTCCAAGTTGTATCCAAAATTAGTGTGTAATCCGATATCGTTCTTTTGTTCAATGATTTCGGCGTCTAAAATGCCGTGCGAATCTACAAAAAAATATTCGATTCCCGAATTGTGCAACCAATAATCTATTGCCTCTCTTACCTTGCCGTCTCGATATTCCTTTGGTCGATACGCACATTCGGGGATCCAAATTCCCTTGGGAGGTTGTCCAAAATATTTTTCGTGCGTGTCAACGGCCAGTTGCACTTGCGAGAAAATTCCCGAGTCGCTTTTCAGTAATGGCAAGAATCCGTGAGTCGCAGCACAGGTGTTCAGTTCTATCATACCCTCGTCTTGGAGCCACTTGAACGAGCCTAAAAGATCGCTGTAGTAATTGTGGTAAAACGTGTCAAGCACGCGTTCGAAGTTATCCAAGTGAAATTGGGCGATTTCTTTTCGTTGGGGATGATTCTCGAATCGTTTGATGTCGCTCTTGGCCCTGCGAATCAAATCGTCTATGTATTCAAAAAACCGATCCTTCATGTAATCGTCTGCCATCATTTCTGCTAAGATCGGCGTAATGTTGATGGTAATGGCCGTCTTGATTTTATTTTCCCTGAGCTCTCTCAGGACGTTTAACATGGGGATGTAAGTCTCCAAGGCTGCCTCCGTGTACCATTGTATCCCTGCAGGCCAGGTTCCGCTCTTTTTACACCACGGCATGTGCCCGTGAAGCACGAGTCCAAAATAACCTAATGTCATGTCTAAATTGAAGAAATGTTTTGTTATTTTTTATTGTTATCTAAATCAAAAAATGGTAAAAAGATAAAAAAAAGAATTTAGAATATAAGTTCTTGTCTCCAAAGATTGTTCGAATAAGTTCTAATCAATAAATCCATTTTAAAATGTTTAAAAAAGTATGATATGGAAGAGTTCGGTTAAGAATTGCTTTCTTGAAATTTCTAAAAAAGATATTATAATTAGAACATCTTCTAAAATTGATTATTAATCGGGTTTAATCTTATAAATGGATCTCCGTTGTTATTCAACTCTTTCTTTATTTAAAGCGCTCTCTTGCTTTCTTAAGAGTTGTTCCTAATTTCACATGATATTCCAAAATTGTAATCTGATCGTTGTTTAATTCTTTAGTAATTTTGTCAAACTCGTCCAAATTATCTTTAAACAAGGCTTTAAATTCTATGGAGCGGATAGAATCAACGAATGCTTTCTTAGTAATTTCTAATC